>SCTD01000687.1 GCA_004299215.1 Frankiales bacterium
TCTGCGCGACGTCCGACCGGTGGACCGTCGTGCCCGGGCGGGTCAGCCGAGTGCGCCGGCGGGCCACCGTCACGTGTCGGACGGCTGATGGCGTCACCAGCTCGATGCCGAGCAGCAGCGCCGCGTCCTGATGGCTGGCTACCCCGCGCAGCGCAGTCACCCCCTCGCGGATAGCGGCTCGCAGGGCGAGCTGGTCGGAGGGTGGCGCGGTGACGAGGGCGAGCGCAGGTGAGGTCATGCGGGCGACCGTCGACCGCCACGCCGTCGGCTTCCCGGACGGAGTCGCCGCCTGTGGACGACGCACCGGACACGACCGTGCCGGGACACGCCGCCTGCGGCCCGTCCGCGTCCTCGCAGTGGCGTGTCGCACGAGCGTCGTGTGCACGGGTCAGGCGGCAGCCCGAGACCGGCCACCGGCCACCGGGCGGCGACCGGCGACGGCTGGGAGACTGGCTCCCATGAGCGCGCGGGAGCTGGATGCGGCGGGGATCCGCGCCCCCGAGCTGCGCGCGTCCTACGAGGCCTGCCGCCGGCTCAACGCCGCCCACGGCAGGACCTACTACCTCTCGACGCTGCTGCTGCCCGCGGCCAAGCGGCCGTACGTCCACGCGCTCTACGGGTTCGCCCGCTACGCCGACGAGATCGTCGACGACCTCGCCAGCACGCTCACCGACGCCGAGAAGGCCGACTGGTTGATCGGTTGGGGAGAGCAGGTCGTCAAGGACGTCGCCAACGGCAGCAGCGACCACCCGATCAGCCGGGCCTTCGTGGACACGGTGCGCCGGTGGGACATCCCGCTGGAGCACGTCGAGGCGTTCCTGCGCAGCATGCGGATGGACCTGACGGTCACGGAGTACGCCACCTACGACGACCTGCTGGACTACGTCCACGGCTCCGCGGCGGTGATCGGCCTGCAGATGCTGCCGCTCCTGGAGCCGGTGGTGCCCCGGGAGGTCGCGGAGCCCTACGCCGCCGACCTGGGGGTCGCCTTCCAGCTGAGCAACTTCATCCGCGACGTCGGGGAGGACCTGCAGCGCGGCCGGGTCTACCTGCCGTTGGAGGACCTCGCGCTCTTCGGGGTGACCCGCGAGCACCTCGCGCACGGCGTGGTGGACGGACCGGTGCGCCGGCTGCTCGCGTTCGAGGTCGCCCGGACGCGCGAGATCTACCGGTCCGCTGCCCTCGGCGTGCGGCTGCTGCACCCGACGAGCCGGCCGTGCATCGAGACGGCGCTGCGGCTGTACGGCGGCATCCTGGACGAGGTGGAGCGGTCCGACTACGCGGTGCTCGGGCGCCGCGTCGCCGTCGGACCGGCCCGCCGGGCCGCGGTGGCCGTACCGGGGCTGGCCCGCGCGTGGGCCGCACGCCGCTAGCAGGACATCTCGGACACGCGGCGAAGGAGTACGGAACCGCCCTGGAGGTCCCGTGTCCCGTCGTCCCACCGCTGCCGCCGTCGCTCTCTGCACCGGCGTCGCGCTCGCCGTCCCCGCGCTCGTGAGCACCAGCACGGCCTCCGCCGCTCCCCCGGCCAGCGCCGCCGGTTCCTGCCCGGCGCCGGCGCAGCTGGAGTTCGCCGAGCCGATCTACGTGGACACGGCCCGCGCCGGGGGCGAGCCGCTGGTGTTCACGGACCCGAGCGGCCGCCTGATGTACTCCTCGCACGCCGGCAGCACGCACTTCTACACCCCGCAGGCCGCCAACCCCGGCAGCGGCGCCTTCGTCGAGAACTACCAGGGGCAGACCTACATCTGGACCAGCGACGACGACGGCAAGACCTGGCAGTTCCGCGAGCGGGTCCTGCCGCCGCAGGGCGTCGCCAACTCCGGCTTCTCCG
>SCTD01000068.1 GCA_004299215.1 Frankiales bacterium
GATGTTGTTCAGCGCCTCCCAGCACATGCCGCCGGTGAGGGCGCCGTCGCCGACGACGGCGACGACGTGCCGCCGCTCACCGCGCAGCCGGTAGGCCTTGGCCAGCCCGTCGGCGTACGACAGGGCGGTCGAGGCGTGGCTGTTCTCCACCAGGTCGTGCTCGGACTCGGCCCGGCTCGGGTAGCCGGACAGGCCGTCCTTCTTGCGCAGCGTGTCGAACCGGCCGAGGCGCCCGGTCACGAGCTTGTGCACGTAGGACTGGTGGCCGGTGTCCCACACCACCTTGTCGCGCGGGGAGTCGAAGACCCGGTGGATCGCGAGCGTCGTCTCGACGACACCGAGGCTCGGGCCGAGGTGACCGCCGGTGCGGGACACCGTGTCGACCATGACGTCGCGGATCTCGGCAGCCAGCACCGGCAGCTGGTCCGGGCGCAGTCGCTTGAGGTCGCCGGGGCCGGAGACGCTGTCGAGCAGGCTCACGGGCGGCTCTCTCTCTGGGTCAGGGGCCTCCGAGTCTAGAGGCGGGACCCTCGCCCCGCCGCCCGGACGCCGCGCTCTCACAGACGGGGGACGTGACGCTCCCCACGCAGCGCGGCGTCGACCAGGCTGACCTGCCGGCCGACCTGGACGAGCCGCCGCCCCTCCCGCTCGTAGGCCGCGATGGCCGCCTCGACCGCCTCGCCCGGGACGACGTCGCGCAGCTCGGCGCGGGCGGTGCGGATGCCGTCGCGGGCCGCCTCGACCGCGGCGCCGACGTGCCCGGCGGCGAACCGCGCCAGGACGACGGGGTGCTTGCGCAGCACGTCGTACGCCCGGTACTCCGGCGGGCAGAGGTCGAGCAGCCAGCCGATCGCGCTGCGCTCCCAGTCGGGCGCCTGCGGTGGCAGCACCGGCTCGGGCCAGCCGGGCGGGACGAGCTGAGGCACGGGGTCTCTCCTGCGGAGGTCAAGGCCTGGACGGGTGCTGTCGATGCAACCAGGGTGACCGAGCAGCTGGAGACGCCGGCCGACGCGGCCCTGCGCCTGCGCGCGGCCGTCCAGGCGCTGCGCGCCCCGCAGGCCGCCCAGCGGGCTCCTGCACCCCGGTCCTCCGTCTTCGGCCGCGCCGCCGCCGCGTTCCCCGGCGACACCCACTCCCCCGTCGACCGCACCGTGCTCACCGCCCGGCTGCGCAGCGTCGAGACCAGCGCGCTGCTGCCGGGGACGACCCTGGCGCTGATGGTCGTGCCCAGCCCGGCCGTCGCGGCCGACCTGGCGGCGTCCTGCGACCAGCTGGTGCGGGGCGGGGCCACCGTCGTCCTGCTCGGCCCCGACCTGCCGCGCCGCGTGAGCGACCGCTCCCAGCCGCTGACGGTGCCGCTGCGGGCCGACGACTCCCTCGCCGACGAGTGGGGCCTGCTCGCCTGCGGCCCGGCGCGGCGGATCGCGTTCCTGGCCCGCCGCGAGGCCGACGGCACCGACCGCTGGAGCTGGCTGATCACCCGTGACCCGGTCGCGGTGCAGCGGGCCGGCACCGCGATCCTCGAGCGCGTCCCCTTCCTCCGCCTGCGCGTCCCCCTCCTCGGTTCCTAGACCGCCGCACCCAGGGCGGCGTCCGCGGCGGCGCGGGCCGCCTCGTGCCAGGCGTCGACCAGCGACAGCCGGGTGCGCCGCTCCAGCAGGTCCTCGACCGTGAGCGCGCCCTCGGCGTGCACGCCCCAGGCCAGCTCGACACCCAGCACCGGCACCCCCGGGGCGACCGGCTCCAGCAGCCGCGCGTCGTGCCCGGCGAGCGCCGCGACGTCGCCCGCCTCGGCGCCGTAGCGGCGCACCAGCCGGTCCGGCACGCCGGCCGGCACCGGTCCGACAGCGCCGACGAGCGGCAGATCACGGGTGCGGCACGGCGCCGGGGTGAGGTGGTCGACGGCGTCCTCGGCCATCTTCCGGTAGGTCGTGAGCTTGCCGCCGAGGACCGTCCAGAGGCCGTCGTCGCCCTGCACGACCGCGTGCCTCCGGGACAGGTCGGCCGTACGCCCCTCCTCGGCGGCGAGCAGCGGGCGCACTCCCGCGAAGGACCCGATCACGTCGCTGCGCGACAGCGGCACGTGCAAGCCGCGGCTGAGAGTGTCCAGCAGGAAGGCGATCTCGGACTCGTCCGCACGAGGCACGTCCGGCAGCGGTCCGTCGAGCGGATCGTCGGTCAGGCCCAGGTGCACGATGCCGTCGGGGTGCGGCAGCGCGAAGACGTAGCGGTTCGGCTGCCCCGGCACCGGCACGGTCATCGCCGCGGCCGGGTGCCCCAGCCGGGCCGCCGGGAGCACGACGTGGACGCCCTTGCTGGGCCGCAGCCGCGTCTCGGGCGCGAGGGTGTCGGCCCAGGCGCCGGTCGCGTTGACCACCGCCCTCGCACGGATCCGCAGGCTCGCGCCGGTCCGCTCGTCGCGAACGGTCGCGCCGCTGCCGTCGGCCTGCAGCGCCGCGGCGTAGGTGACGATCCGGGCGCCGTACGACGCGGCGGTACGCGCCAGCGCGATCACCAGGCGCGCGTCGTCCTCGAGCTGGCCGTCCCAGTTGAGCAGCCCGCCGCGCAGCCCGTCCCGCCGCACGCCGGGGACCAGCCGCAGCGTCTCCGCGCGGCTGATCCGGCGCGGCGTCGGGAGGGTGTCCCGGGACGTGCGGGCGACCCGGCGCAGCACGTCACCCGCTCGGTGACCTGCGTCGAACAACAGGCCGCCGCGGCCGTCGACGTCGTCGCCGAGCGGCACGACCATCGGCAGCGGACGGACCAGGTGCGGCGCGGTCGTCGACATCAGCACGCCGCGCTCACGGGCGCTCTCGAGGGCGAGCCCGACGTCGCCGGTCGCGAGGTAGCGCAGCCCGCCGTGCACGAGCTTGCTCGACCAGCGGCTGGTGCCGTGGGCGAGATCGGCCTTCTCGACCAGCGCGACCGTCAGGCCGCGGGAGGCGGCGTCCAGGGCGATGCCGCAGCCGGTGACGCCGCCACCGAGCACGAGGACGTCCACCTGGGTGCTGCTCAGCTCGTCCAGGTCGTGGGAGCGACGCCCGGCCGTGAGCCGCGGGCCGGCCATCAGCCGTCCCCCGGCAGCAGGTAGCCCGTCAGCAGCCGGCGCAGCTCCGCGCCGGCGTGCTCGGTCTTGTGCTCCGCGGCGATGATCCGCGCGCTGAAGACGAACGACTGCGCGGTCAGCAGCAGGCAGGTCGCGAGCAGCTGCGGGTCGCCGCCTCGCACGCTCCCCTCACGCTGCCCCTCCTCGACCTGCGCGGCGACCAGCTCGACGGCGGCGCGCTGGCTCGAGCCGAAGCGGTCCACCACCAGCGGCAGCAGCAGCTCGGGGTCGAGGTCGAGCACCTTGCACCACAGCGGGTGCCGGGAGAGCCGCTCGACGACGAGGACGCCCTCCTCGACGAGCCGCTCGCGCGCCGTCGGCTGCGTCGCGGCCTCGACCCGGGCGCCCTCCATCAGCCCCAGCAGCTCGGCGCTGAGCAGGGCGGAGACGATCGCCGACAGGTCGCCGTACTGCCGGTAGACCGTCATCCGGCTCACCCCGGCGCGACGTGCCACGTCGGCGAGCGTGGTCCGCCGCAGCCCGACGTCCAGCACGCACGCGCGGGCGGCGTCGAGGATCGGGTCGGGCGGCGGGACGGTGATGTGACGTTGTGACTCCATGTGTCACACTGTACGCATGCCGAGCTCCGTTGTCGCTGATCTGTCCCCGACCGGTTGGGGGGACCCGGCCCGCCGCACCGGCCTGCCGCCGCACGCCGCCGCGTTCCTCCAAGAGGAGCTGGGCGCCACCCGGCCGACCCCTGCCGGCGCTCCCCCGCCGCTCACCGCGAGCGCGCTGCCGGAGCCCGCGGCCGCCGCGCTGCGCGCGGTCGTCGGGGCCGAGCACGTCCTCGTCGACGACGACGCCCGGCTCGTGCGCGCCGCCGGGCGCAGCTACCTCGACCTGCTCCGCCTGCGCGGCAGCGCGACCCTCGACGCGCCCGACGCCGTCGTCCTGCCCGGCACCGCCGCCGAGGTCGCGGGGGTGCTGCGGGCCTGCGCGGACGCGGGCGTCGCCGTCGTG
>SCTD01000069.1 GCA_004299215.1 Frankiales bacterium
CCTCCCCGTGGTGCTGGAGGCCGCTGCCGCAGCCGACGTCGAGCACCCGGTCGCCGGGCTCCAGCGCAGCGGCCTCCAGCACCACGGGGAGGAAGCCCTCGAGCGTGCGGTCGTACCGGTCAGGGGCGTCCACCCAGGCCCGGCTGACCGGCCCGTTCCACAGCTCGGACATCTCCTGGTTCGGCATGCGCGGCTCCCTCGTCCGGGCGGACGGTAGAGGATGGAGACACCGGCGAGCGAGGGGGAGGAACGTGCGCGGGCACCTGGCGTGGACCGCCGCGCGCTCCCTGGCGTACGACGCCGCAGTCCCGCTGGGGCCCGAGTGCCGGCCGCTCGCCGGCTGCGCCGGCACCACCCTCGCCGCTCCGCTGGTCGCGCGGACGCCCCTGCCGCCGTGGGACATCGCGGCGATGGACGGCTTCGCGGTCGCCGGCGACGGCCCGTGGGAGGCCGTCGGCGAGGTGCTCGCCGGTGCGCCGCCGGGCCGGCCGCTCGTGCCCGGCACGGCCGTCGCGGTCGGCACCGGCGCGGGCGTTCCCGCGGGAACGTCGGCGGTGCTGCAGGTGGAGCGCGCCGAGGTGCGCGGCGGCGTCCTGCACGGACAGGTCGCACCCGGGCAGCACCTGCGCCGGGCGGGCGAGGAGTGCGCTGCCGGCCAGGAGCTGCTGCCGGCCGGCACGCCCGTCACCGCGGCGGTGCTCGGGCTGGCTGCGGGGTGCGGTCACGACTCCCTGCTCGTACGGCCGCGGCCGCGGGTCGTCGCCCTCGTCACCGGTGACGAGCTGCTGGAGGAGGGGCTGCCGCGGGACGGGCGGGTCCGCGACGCGCTCGGCCCGCAGCTCGACCTGCTGGTCACCGCGCACGGCGGCGAGCTGGTCGCCGCGGCGCGGCTGCGCGACGACCCCGACCTGCTGCGCACGAGCATCGAGACCGCCGCGGCGGGCGTCGTGGTGGTGACCGGCGCGAGCTCCGTCGGGTCGGCCGACCACCTGCGCCCGGTGCTGGTCGGGCTGGGCGCCGCGCTGCTCGTCGACGGCGTCGACTGCCGGCCGGGGCACCCCCAGCTGCTGGCCCGGCTGCCGGACGGCCGTCACGTGGTCGGCCTGCCCGGCAACCCGCTGGCGGCCGTGGTCGCCGCGGCCACCCTGCTCGGACCGCTGCTCGCCGGGTGCACCGGACGGCCGGTCCGCACCGGCACCGCCCTGCTGGGTGAGCCGCTGGAGGCAGGCCGCGGCACGCGACTGGTCCCCGTACGCCGGGACGGGCTGCACGTGCACTCGGTCCCCGCCGCGGGCGCGGGGATGCTGCTGGGAACGGCGGTCGCGGACGCCCTCGCGGTCGTCCCGCCGGGCCGTGACCTGCGCGCCGGGGACGAGGTCGAGGTGCTCCCGCTCGGCTGAGGCGTAGCGTCCCCGGTCGGATCTTGTCGCGGGAGGATGAACGATGACCACCACCGCACCCTGGGCGAACCTGCCCCCCGGGCTGGGCGACAGCGTGCGGCCGTTCCTCAGCGAGGTCGTCGACGAGGTGATCGGCAGCATCCCGTCCGAGGTGCCGAGCTACGCCCGGCCGCTCGAGGGGCGCTTCGGGCAGGGCGTGCGGCTCGGCGTCGAGGTCGCGCTCGGCCGCTTCCTGGACCTGCCGGGGACCGACAGCCCGGCACTGGCGCCGGAGGACCGCGACGTCTACCTCGCGCTCGGTCGCGGGGAGCTGCTGCAGGGCCGCAGCCTCGAGGCCCTGCTGGCGGCCTACCGGGTGGGCGCCCGGGTCGCGTTCCGCCGGTTCGCCGACCTGGCCGGGCACCTCGACCCGGGGCTGCTCATGCCGCTCGCCGAGTCGGTCTTCGCCTACATCGACGAGCTCTCCGCGGTCAGCGCCGAGGGGTTCGCCGAGGAGCAGAGCCGGCGGGCGGGGGAGTCGGACCGGCGACGGGCGGAGCTGCTGACCCTGCTGCTGTCGGGCACCGCCGACGCCCCGTCGATCGCCGCCGCGGCTGCGGCGGCCGGCTGGACCACCCCTGACGAGGTCGTCGTCGTCGTGGTGGACGAGGCGGCGGGCGGTGGCCTGCGCACCCGGCTCGGCCCCGACGCGCTGGTCGCTCCGCACGCCGGGGAGGTCGTCGCGCTGCTCGCGGGGCCGCTGCGCACGGGCCAGCGGGAGGCGCTGCGGACCGCGCTCGCCGGGCGGCGCGCGGGGGTCGGGCCGGGCCGGCCCTGCCCCGCCGCACCCGCCAGCCTGCGGCTCGCGCAGCAGGCCGCCGCGCTGCTCAGCCGCGGGCTCGTCGTCGGCGACCCGGTCTTCGCCGACGAGCACCTCGCCGACCTGATCGTGCACCGCGACCCGGAGCTGGTCGCCTCCCTCGCGGCGGCCCGGCTGGCACCGCTCGAGCAGCTGCGCGACAGCTCGCGCGAGCGGTTCGCCGAGACCCTGCTGGCCTGGCTGCAGCACCGCGGTGAGCGCCAGCACGTCGCCGCCGTCCTGCACGTCCATCCGCAGACGGTCGGCTACCGGCTGGGCAGGCTGCGCGAGATGTTCGGTGCAGCCCTCGATGATCCACAGTCGCGCTTCGAGCTCGAGCTGGCGCTGCGCTCCCGGATGGCGGCTGCAGCGGGTTAGCCTGCCGGGCATGGACGCCCTCGCCGGGCCGTACCTCGCGTCGGCCGCCCTGCTCGTCGCAGCCGGTGCGGCCAAGGTCCGCGACCCGCTGCCGCTGATGCGGGCGCTCGTCACGGCCGGCGTCCCCTCCCGCCCCGCTCTGGCTCCGCTGGTGCGCACCGGCGCGGCGGTCGAGATCGCCCTGGGACTGGTCGCGATCGGCACCGGTCACGCCGTGGCAGCTGCCGGGGTCGCCCTCTCCTACCTGGCCTTCACCGGCTTCGTGCTGCTCGCGATGACGCGCGGCGGCGTGCTGGCCTCGTGCGGCTGCTTCGGCAAGGCGGACACCCCGCCGACGCGCACCCACGTCACGGTGACCGCAGCACTCGCCGCCGTCGCCGCGGTGGTCGCCGTGCGCCCGCTCGGGCCGCTGCCGGACCTGCTCGCGACCGCGCCGTGGAACGGCCTCCCGCTGCTGCTCGCGACCGCGGCCGTCGCGGCGACGACCTACCTCGTGCTGGCGCTGCTGCCGGTGCTCCGGGTGCGCGCGTGACCGCCGTCGTCGCGGCGCTCGCCGTGGCGGTGCTGCTGCTGGCGGTGCTCGTCGCCGGCCTGCTGCGCAGCCACGCCGAGATCCTCAAGGCGCTGCACGAGCTCGGCGCCGGGCTCGAGCTCGACCGCGCCGAGGGCCCTGTCGACGTGACGATCGAGGGAGTGCGGACCCCGCGTCGCGCGGCGGGCGCGCAGACCGCCGAGGCGGTCACCGGCGAGACCCTCGACGGCGAGGCGGTCGCCCTCTCCCTGACCGCCGGCACCGACACGCTGCTCGCGTTCCTGTCCTCCGGCTGCTCGACCTGCGGCGCCTTCTGGGAGGCCTTCGCCGAGCGCGAGCTCGACGTCCCCGGCGGCGCCCGGCTGGTCGTGGTCACGAAGGGGCTCGACGAGGAGAGCGCCTCCGCCCTGGCGGCGCGCGCCCCCCGGCACGTGCAGCTCGTCGCGAGCAGCAGCGCGTGGGAGGGCTTCGCCGTGCCGGGCTCGCCGTACTTCGTCTACGTCGACGGCACCGGCCGGGTCATCGGCGAGGGCTCGGCGGCGACCTGGTCCGCGGTCGTCAGCCTCATGGGGCAGGCGCACGCCGACGACGCGCACCGCCGCGGCCGGCTGTCGCGGCAGGGCCGGGACGACGCCGCCCTCTCGGCCGCCGGCATCCGCCCCGGGGACCCGTCCCTCTCATGAGCCTGCTCCTCGTCGTCGGCCTCCCGCTCGCGGCCCTCGCCGCGATCCGCGCCACCTGGAGCCCTTGAGGTGAGTCGATGCTGACCAGCATCACTCCGCTCGGTGAGCGGAGCAGGGGCAACCGCTACGCCGTGACCATCACGGCGTACGTCGTGGGCTGCCTGCTGGGCGGGGCCGCGATAGGCCTCCTGCTCGGCGCCGCCGGCAGCCTGCTGCCGACCCTGCCTGCACTCCTTCTCGCCGGGATCGCCTGCCTGGTAGCCGCTCTCGCGGATGCGCGCGGGTGGCTGCCGCTCGGCCGGCGGCAGGTCGACGAGGACTGGCTGGCCAGCTACCGCGGCTGGGTCTACGGCTTCGGCTTCGGCGTGCAGCTCGGCTTCGGGGTGGTCACCATCGTCACCAGCGCGGCCACGGTCGCCGTCCTGGCGCTGGCGCTGCTCACCCAGTCTCCGGCCGGTGGGCTGCTCGTCGGGCTGGTCTTCGGCGGCGCTCGCGCCCTCCCCGCACTGCTGCTCGGCCGCGCCGCCAGCCACGGCGAGCTGCGGTCCATGGCCGCCGGTCTCGAGCGCCGCGCCCCCGCTGCCGCCCGCGCCACCGTCACGGCGCTCGCCCTCGGCGGCGCCGTCCTGCTGATCGGAGCAGCCACGTGAACCTCGACCACGCCGGCGTGCGCGTCGCGCTCCCCACCGGGTGGGAGGCGCGGGCGCGACTGCAGCCGAGCAACCGGCCCGGAGCGCGCGGCAACCTGCTCCTGCACGCGGCGACCGTCCCGCTGCCGGCCGAGCGCGGTGACTTCGGCAGCGGCGTCGTCGAGCTGCTCGGTCCGGACGACGTCTTCCTCTCGCTGTTCGAGTACGACCGGGCCGACGCGGGCAAGGCGCTCTTCGCCGCGCAGGGCCTGCCGGCGCTGCGCCCGAGCGACTTCTCCACCAAGCACCTGCAGCGGACGGCGGACGGCCGCAGCGGCGGGCAGTGGTTCTTCCAGGTGGCGGGTCGGCCGTTCTGCCTGTTCGTCGTCCTCGGCAGCCACAGCCGCCGCGCCGCCGGCGCCGCGCGCGCGTCCGCGCTGCTGTTCCGCACCACCGTCAAGGAGCTCTCCGGATGACCTCGACCCGCGCGGCGCTCGCCGCCGTCGACCCCGGCGCCGAGGCGGTCGCCTCGACCCTCGGCCAGCGGGCCGTGGACCGGGTGACCGGGTGGCTGTCCGGTCGTACGTCCCGGCGCGGGTTCCTGCTGAAGGCAGGCGTCCTCGGCACCGCGCTCGCCGTCGACCCGAGGGGCTACGTGCTCCGGCCGGGAACGGCCTACGCCGCGGTGTGCGGCCCCGGCTCCGGTGCCACGAGCGGGTGGACGGTCTTCTGCGCCACCATCAACGGCGGGGTCAACGCCTGCCCGCCGGGGTCGATCGCGGCCGGCTGGTGGAAGGCCGACGGCGCCTCTCTCTGCGGTGGGAAGGCCCGCTACATCATCGACTGCAACGCGCAGTGCACGACGTGCACGACGCCCGGTGCGCGCGCCGGCATCTGCAGCTCGGGCTGCTGGAACTGCTCGTGCAGCAGCGGGCTCTCCGGCACCTGCGACCAGCGCAAGGTCTGCTGCAACGCCTTCCGCTACGGCCAGTGCAACCAGGACGTGCGGCAGGTCGGCGGCGTCCACTGCCGGGTCGTGTCGTGCACCCCGCCGTGGCGGTTCGAGGACTGCTCGACCGCGACGGCGACCGACAACCGCACCCGCGACCACAACAGCGACCGGCTGCCGCAGGCCTACACCCCGATCACCGCCCGGTACATCGCGCTCGGCGAGAACGGCTCCGCGCTGGGCGCCACCGTCTACGGCGAGATCGCGACGGCGGGCGGCCGGGCGCAGCGCTACCAGGACGGCCGCATCTCCTACACGTCGGGCACCGGCGCGCGCGAGACCGTCGGCCCGATCGCGGCGCGCTACGTCGCGGTCGGTGCCGAGGCGGGCCGGCTCGGCTTCCCGGTGACCTCGCCGCTGACGCTGGCCGGCGGCGGGCGGGCGTCGCGCTTCCAGCGCGGTCGCATCTCGTGGTCCTCCGCCACCGGTGCCTGGGAGACCGTCGACCCGATCGCGACGGAGTACGAGCGGCTCGGTGCAGAGGGCGGCGCCCTCGGCTACCCGCTCACGGGGGACAACCCCGCCGGGCGCGGTCGGGCCACGCGCTTCCAGAACGGCCGCATCTCGTGGACCTCCTCGACCGGCGCGCACGCGACGACCGGCCGGATCGGCGAGCGCTACGTGCAGCTCGGGGCAGAGAACGGCTCGCTCGGCTTCCCGATCGGCGAC
>SCTD01000688.1 GCA_004299215.1 Frankiales bacterium
CGCTGGAGGAGCTGATCGGCGGCCCGCCGATCAGCTCCTCCAGCGACGGGCCGTCCTCGGCCGGCTGCAGCGACACGTTCGCCATCCGCTGCACCGGCACGTGCCCGGGGGAGTCGGCGAAGGCGCAGCCGTTGGAGCGCGACACGCCCAGCACGTCGGCGTTCTGCCGGGCCATCCGCCGGTCGAGCTGGTAGCCGACGAGAGTGCCGTCGCGGACGATGTCCCACGACTGCGTCTGCACGCCCTCGTCGTCCCACCCGATGGTGGCCAGGCCGTGCGGGACCGTGCGGTCGCCGGTGACCTGCATGACCGGAGAGCCGTAGCGCAGCGTCCCGAGCTGGTCGAGCGTCGCGAAGGACGTGCCGGCGTAGGCAGCCTCGTAGCCGAGCGCACGGTCGAGCTCGGTCGCGTGGCCGATCGACTCGTGGATGGTCAGCCAGAGGTTGGACGGGTCGATGACCAGGTCGTAGCGGCCCGGCTCGACCGAGGACGCCTTCGCCTTCTCGACCAGCAGCGAGGGCAGCTGTGCGAGCTCGGCGGCCCAGTCGTAGTGGTCCCCGGTGAGGTACTCCCAGCCACGGCCGGCCGGCTGCGCGAGGGTGCGCATCGTCTCGAAGCCGCCGCCCGGATCGACCCGGGTCGCGGTGACCCGCGGCTGTACCCGGACCCGCTGCTGGGTCGTCGTGGTTCCCGCGCTGTCGGCGTAGAACTTGCCCTCGAGCGCCTGCAGCAGACTGACGTCGACGTGGTCGACGTCGTCGGAGGCGAGCAGCTGCTGCGACCAGTCGGCGAAGAGCGCCACCTTGTCGGAGGGGTCCACGGAGAAGGGGTCCACGTCGTAGGCCGACACCCACGTGACGTCGTCGTAGACCGGCTCGTCGGCGAGCTCGACCGGCTCGGAGTTCAGCGGACGCGACGCGCGCGCGACCGCGACGGCGGAGCGGGCCAGCCGGACGGCCTCGTCGACGGTGACGTCGGCGCTGCTGCTGAAGCCCCAGGTGCCGTCGTGCACGACGCGGACGGCCAGGCCGATCGTGACGGCGTCGTTGAGCCGTTCGAGCCGGCCGTTGCGCAGCGACAGGTCCTGCCCGCGGAGCCGCTCGATCCGGACGTCGGCGTGGGAGGCGCCCGCCTCGGTGGCGGCCTGCAGCGCCGCTGCGGCGGCCTCGCGCAGCGGCAGGGCGAGCAGCTGCGGGTCGATCCGTGGGCTCACCGGCCCACCCTAGGGGCGACGCAGCAGGTCGTGGTCGACCAAGGCCATCGGCAGCGGCATGCCGAGAGCCACCTCGCGAGGCAACCGGCCGGCCTCGGCGTAGGTCGCCGCCATCGCCTCGAGGCAGCTCAGCGCGGCGAGCAGCACCCCGGTGCGGCCGGCGCGCAACGCGGCGCGCTCGACGTCGACGGTCTCGCTGGTCAGGAAGGGCGCCAGGTCCGGCGCCGCGGCGTC
>SCTD01000737.1 GCA_004299215.1 Frankiales bacterium
CGACGCGCAGCCCGCCGGAGCGCACCCGCGCCTCGGAGAAGCCGAGCCGCTCCAGCTCGTCCTGCACCTGGCGCACCAGGTAGCCCTGCGGACCGGCGAGCCGGTCACCGGCCGGCGGCGGCAGCACCTCCGGGTAGGTCGGCTGCTCCCCCTCGAGCCAGCCCTCGTCCTGCATGCCGCGGATGACGTAGTCCCACCGCTCGCGCGCGCGCTCGGGGTCGGTGGCGGGGTCGTACGCCGCCGGCGAGCGCAGCACCGACGCGAGCACCGCGCCCTCCGCCGCGCTGAGCTCGGCAGCCGGCTTGCCGAACCAGGTCTGCGCCGCGACCTCGATGCCGTACGCACCTCGGCCGAAGTAGACCGTGTTCAGGTAGAGCTCGAGCACCTCGTCCTTGGAGTGGTCGCGGTCGAGCTTCACCGCGATGACGACCTCCTTGAGCTTGCGGCTCCAGGTGCGCTCCTGCGACAGGTAGGCGTTCTTGGCGTACTGCTGCGTGATGGTCGAGGCGCCCTGCTTCACACCGCCGCCGCGCAGGTTGGCCCAGGCCGCACGCACGATGCCGCGCGGCGAGATGCCCGGTTCGCTGTAGTAGTCGCGGTTCTCGGCGGCGAGGATCGCCCGGCGGGCCGGCTCGGAGATCCTCGACAGCGGCACCTCGATCCGGTTCTGCGCGCCGATCCGGCCGAGCTCCTGGCCGTCGGAGTAGGTGATGACGGTGACCTGCGGGTTCGCGATGGACTCGGGACGGGGGACGTCGACCGAGGCGAAGGCGATCCCACCGGCGACGACGAGCAGGGCGACCGGCGCGAGCAGCGCCGCGGCGAGCACCCGGCGGGACGGCCGGCGCAGGCGCCGGCCCCGCTGCTCGGGCAGCACGCTGCCGTCGGCGGGGGCGGCGTCGGGGCTGACCGGGTGCACGGGGTCTCCAGGGCTGGGTGCGGTGGCGGCACCGCCCTCTTACCCTCCGTGGCGGATCTTGCACCCTGCGTCAGGGCGGTTGTGCGCGCCGACGGGGCGGACCACCTGCCCCGACCGGGTGGTTCGTGGCCTATGCCCGGGTTGACGCCCGCGGCGCGGGTGGAAGGGTGACGCCCGCAGACCCAGCCGAACGTCGAGAGGAACCGCCGTGTCCCGGTCGAGCAAGGACCAGCACCTGGCCCGCCTGAGCGAGGTCTCGCTCTTCCGCGCGCTGTCGAGGAAGGAGCTCGAGACGCTGGGCCGGTCCGCCGACACCGTCAGCGTGCCCGCCGGCACCGTGCTGGTCGAGGAGGGCTCCGCCGGGCGGGAGTTCTTCATCGTGCTCTCGGG
>SCTD01000689.1 GCA_004299215.1 Frankiales bacterium
GACGACCCGCAGCGGCGAGGGGTTCAGCGTCCTCGTCGACGGCTGGCTGGGCATCCTCAGCCAGGTCGTGCCCGCCGCCGTCTGCTGGGCGGCCGTGCGCCGCGTCGGGCGGCACCGCCGCGAGGTGCTGCTGGCGGCAGGGGCCGTCACCTGCTTCGCCCTCGGGAACACCTACTACGTCCTGGCCGTCGCGGCCGGGGTCGAGCTGCCGTACCCCTCGCCGGCGGACGCCGGCTACCTGCTCTTCTACCCCCTCATGCTCGGCGCCATGGCGGTCCGCGTCCGTCGCGAGCTGCGGAGGACGAGCTCGCTCTGGCTGGACAGCGCCCTCGGGTCGCTCGGCGCCGCCTCGGCGCTGGCCGTGCTGCTCCACCCCATCCTGAGCTCCAGCCTCGCCGACGGCCCGTCGCTGACCGCGGTGACCGCGGTCAGCTACCCGCTGTTCGACCTGCTGCTGGTGTCCGCCGTGATCGGCATCGCCGTCCTGCACGGGCGGAAGGGGAACCGGCACTGGATCGTGCTGAGCCTCGGCCTTCTCGTCTTCACGGTCTCGGACATCGTCTACGCCTTCCGCGTGGCGCAGGACACCTACGTCGTCGGCACGCCCCTCGACGCGGGATGGGCAGTCGGCCTCAGCCTGGTCGCGGTCGGGGTGATCGGGTTGTCCCGCCACGAGCGCGAGCCGTCCGAGCCCGATGCCGCGGGCACGGTGCTCGCCGTACCCGCCGTGGCGACCGCCACTGCCCTGGCCGTCCTGCTGGCGGGCACCCGCACCCCTGTCTCCGGCCTGGCCGTCGCCTTGGCCGGCGTGACCGTCCTGGCCGCGGCGCTGCGGACGCAGCTCGCGTTCCGCCAGCTCGTCAGCTTGGCTGTGCTCCGGCGGCAGGCGACCACCGACGAGCTCACGGGGCTGCCGAACCGGCGAGCGCTCTACGCCTCGGTCGACAGGAGCCTCGCGTCGGACCGCCCGCAGGCGCTGCTGCTGCTCGACCTGGACCGCTTCAAGGAGGTCAACGACAGCCTCGGCCACCTCGTCGGCGATCGGCTGCTCGTCGTCGTCGGCGAGCGGCTGCGCAGGAGCCTGCGCCAGGACGACGTGCTGGCCCGACTCGGTGGTGACGAGTTCGCGGTGCTCCTCCGCGACACCGACGAGCACGAGGCGGCCACGGTCGCGACGAAGCTGCGCGAGGCGCTGGCCGAGCCGTTCACGCTGGAGGGCATCGCCCTGCAGACCAGCGTGAGCACCGGCATCTCGCTGTTCCCGCACCACGGCCGTGACCTCGACACGCTGCTGCGCCGGGCCGACATCGCCATGTACAGAGCGAAGTCCACGCGTGACGGGCACCACGTCTACAGCGGGACCGACGACGCCGACGGCGCCGCACGGCTGCGCACCATGCACGAGCTGGGCTCGGCGATCGCCGACGGCCAGCTGCTGCTCCACTACCAGCCGAAGGTCGACCTCCGCACCGGCACCGTGCACGGCGTCGAGGCCCTGGTGCGCTGGCAGCACCCGGAGCGGGGTCTGCTCTACCCCGATGCGTTCCTCAAGATGGTCGAGGAGTCCGGCCTGATGCGCCAGCTGACCCAGGACGTCCTGGAGCAGGCGCTCGACCAGGCGGCGCGCTGGCACCAGGACGGCCGGCAGCTGACGGTCGCCGTGAACCTGTCTGCCAGCTCGTTGATGGATGCGCACCTGCCCGAGCGGGTGCTGTCCATGCTCGCGGCCCGCAGCCTGCCCGCAAGCAGCCTCCAGCTGGAGATCACGGAGGAGTTCCTCATGGCCGACCGGGACCGGGCGCGCACCGTCCTGACCCGCCTGCGAGGCAGCGGGATCCAGATCGCCGTCGACGACTTCGGCACCGGCTACAGCTCGCTGTCGTACCTGCGCGACCTGCCGGTCGACGAGCTGAAGCTCGATTGCTCGTTCATCACCCCCATGGCCGACGACGCCCGCGCGGCGGCCCTGGTCGCGTCGACCATCGGCCTGGCGCACAGCCTGGGCCTGCGGATGGTGGCCGAGGGCGTGGAGGACCAGGTGACCTACGACCAGCTGCGCGGACTGGGCTGCGACCAGGCGCAGGGCTACCACCTGTCGCGGCCCGTGCCCGCGGCAGAGCTGACCGGCTGGCTGCTGGGACTCGACGAGCGCAGCGCCTCAGCCGGGCGTGAGCGGCTCCTGCCAGCTGCCGTCGGTCCAGGTCACGTCTGACAGCAGGGGTGCCATCTGCCCCGACCACCAGGTGTCCTGCTCCGGGTCGTCGGCCAGCCGCTCGTAGTCCTCGCGGCTGTCGAAGAAGACCGCTGCCACGACGGAGCGGCCGTCGTCGCCGATGAGGATCTCCTCGCGCCGGAAGCCCGGCGCCGGCCGCTTCATCGCCCACTCCTCGGCCGCCGAGCGGAGCTGCTCGGCCGAGCCCTTGAGCGTCGCCGTCGTCACCGTTCCGTACATGACCGCCTCCCCCGCGGGCGCTCCGCCCGCACAGGCATGGTGATCCTGGCCGCGGTCGCCGACAAGGGGCCTACTCGAGCGGCTGGACGGGCGGGTCGTCCCTGCGGCGGGCCAGGGTGATGCCTGCGCTGGCCAGGCTGACGAGCACCAGTGCGAGCACCTCGCGGCTGCCCAGCGCCTCCCCCAGCACGACCAGGCCCGCGACGGCCGCCGCCGCGGGCTCGAGGCTCATCAGGATGCCGAAGACCCGGGTCGGGATCCGGCGCAGCGCGGACAGCTCCAGCCCGTACGAGATCACCGACGACAGCAGCGCGACCGCCAGCGCGCCGAGCAGAAGGGACGGGTGCTCGAGGACCGCGGCCGCCCCGGAGGCGCCGAACGGCAGCACGAGGAGCGCGGCGAAGGCGAGGGCGACCGCGAGCCCGTCGGTTCCGGGCAGCTGCTGGCCGACCCGGGCGCTGGCCAGGATGTAGCCCGCCCAGAACAGCCCGGCGACGAAGGCCAGCAGCAGTCCGGACAGCGGCGCCGACGTCGCCGAGCCGAGCCCGAGGAGCGCGACCCCGGCGGCGGCCACGGCGGCCCACAGCAGGTCGACCGCTCGCCGGGTCTGCACCAGCGCCAGCAGCAGCGGGCCGAGGAACTCGACGGTGACGGCCACGCCGAGCGGCACGGTGCGCAGCGACAGGTAGAAGACGAGGTTCATCCCGGCCATGGCGCCGCCGAGCAGCAGCGCGGCGGTCCAGGACTCCCGGCTCCACGCGCGGACCGCCGGGCGCAGCAGCGCGAGCAGCAGGAGGGCCGCCAGCCCCAGCCGGAGCACGGTGATCCCCGCGGCACCGAGGTCGTCGAAGAGCCCCTTCGCGACCGAGCTGCCGACCTGCACCGAGACGATGGCGGTGAGCACCAGCAGGGGTGCCGGCACGCGCTCGGACGGGGTCGGCACGGAGCGCGACGCTAGCAACCGGGTGACTTCCTGCACGACGCGTGCAGCGGGGCAGGAGAAGCCCCCGGCCGCGGCGAAACACGCCTGCATGACGTCTCCCTCCCGCCCCGCGGTGCTGCGCGCGCTGCTCGGCGTGTGCGCCCTGGCCCTCACGACGGCCGGCGCCGGCGCCTTCGCGTCCGGCAAGGGCACGCCGGCCGTGACCCCGGCCCTGACCACGCCGTTCGCGCTGGTCCAGGACCGGGACGTGGACGACCGCCTCGCGCAGCCCGAGGACCGCTACGCGGTCGCCGGTGGCTGCTACACCGTCGAGGCACCCGGTCAGGGCTACGTCGTGGCGGACGCCGGCACGCTGTCGGTGACCCCGGACGCGTCCGCTGCCGAGCCGTTCCACTTCCAGGCCACCCGCCTCGGTGAGTACCTCCTGGCGACCAACGAGGGCCGCGACACCGCGTACGAGGGCGCCTGGTGGGACATGCGCACCTACCTCGCCGCCGGCAGCGTCGCCGGCCTGCTCGCCGACGGCAGCGTCGTCACCGCTCCCGAGCCGAGCGAGGCCGCCGAGTGGCGGCTGACCGCCGCGGGGGCCAACCCTGACGCCAAGAGCAGGAAGGGCCAGACCTACCTGCTCACCAGCACGGCCCGGGACGCCGCCCTCACCGTCGCCGACGGCCGTCTGACGCTGGGCGAGGGCACGCCGCTCAGGCTGCGCCACGTGGCCGACGACGACCCCACCGACACGGACGCCAACGGCACCGCCTGCGCCAGCTGGCCGGAGATCGACACCGACGCGGAGGGTCGTCCCGCACCGGTCAAGGGCAACCCGAACCAGCCGGTCAAGGGCTTCTTCGAGGCGCACGTGCACGGCATGGCCTTCGAGTTCCTCGGCGGTGAGCTGCGCTGCGGCCGGCCGTGGCACGAGTACGGCGTGGAGTACGCG
Source organism: Frankiales bacterium (assembly GCA_004299215.1). Lineage (GTDB taxonomy): Bacteria > Actinomycetota > Actinomycetes > Mycobacteriales > SCTD01 > SCTD01. The sequence goes on from SCTD01000689.1 coordinate 4,336, forward strand.
CTCGGCAACTGCCAGGACGAGAAGAACCCCTTCAACGGGGTGCTCGAGGTCCCCCTCGGCGGCAACGCGCCCGAGTACATGGCGAGCTACGACCCGCAGGGCTGGCCGACCTTCACGAGCTGGCCGCAGAACCGCACCCTCACCCACGAGCAGTACTACTGGCGCTGGCTCGAGCGCGCCTACCTCGGCGGACTCCGGCTGACGACCAACCTGCTGGTCGACAACGAGGCGCTCTGCAAGATCTACCCGGTCAAGAAGAACTCCTGCAACGAGATGGACGGCGTGCGCCTGCAGGCGCAGCGCCTGTTCGAGCTGCAGGACTACATCGACGCGCAGTACGGCGGGCCCGGCGAGGGCTGGCTGCGCATCGTCACGAGCCCGGCCCAGGCGCGGCAGGCGATCAACGCCGGCCGGATGGCACTGGTGCTCGGCATCGAGATCTCCGGCCTGTTCGACTGCACCGAGTACCTCGACGTGCCGCAGTGCACCACCGAGGACATCGACCGGCGCCTGCAGGAGGTCTTCGACATGGGCGTCCGGCAGATGGAGCTGGTGAACAAGTTCGACAACGCGCTCTCCGGCGTCACCGGTGACGGCGGCTCCACCGGCGTCGTCGTCAGCCTGGGCAACCGCGACGTCACGGGGCACTGGTGGGACATGCAGACGTGCCCGGAGGAGGCGCCGCACGACCACGGCGACAAGGAGTCGGGCAACCAGCACGACAAGACCCAGCTGACCCCGACCGACGCCACCACGCAGTTCGGCTCCGAGGACGTGGATGCGCTCGCCGGTCGCGTGCTCAACGAGTTCGGCGTCGCGACCAAGGGCTTCGTCGCGCCGCTCTACCCGGCCGGCCCGCACTGCAACAGCCGCGGCCTCACCGACCTCGGCAAGCACCTGATCCGCTCCATGATCGCCAAGGGCATGATCTTCGACCCCGACCACATGAGCGCCGCTGCCCAGCGCCAGGCCCTCGACCTCATCGAGGGGGAGATCGTCCCGGCAGAGCTGGCAGCGGCCAGGGCGGAGAAGCGCGCGCCGGTCCTGCCGGCCGTCATGTCGAGCCACAGCTGGGGCAACGAGGTCACCTACCAGCGCATCTACGAGCAGGGCGGCGTCGTCGCCCCGCGTACCGACGACGCGGCATCGTTCGTCAACCGGTGGACCACGCTGACCCGCTACGCCGCCGAGCAGGCGCCCGAGGGCTACGACTTCGGCATGGGCTACGGCGCCGACACCAACGGTCTCGGCGGCCAGCCCGGCCCGCGCGACCAGTCGAAGGTCACCCGGAAGGTCGACTACGGCACGCCGTTCGCCGCCCCCATCGGCGGTGTCCGGCTCCGCCAGCAGTCCAGCGGGCTGCGCACCTTCGACATCAACACCGAGGGCGTCGCGCAGTACGGCATGTTCGCCGACTGGTTCCACGAGATCGCCCTCGCCGCCGACCAGAAGCAGCCCGGCCTCGGCGCCGAGATCATCGACGACATGCTCAACGGCTCGGAGACC
>SCTD01000738.1 GCA_004299215.1 Frankiales bacterium
GTCGGAGTCGTCCCCGCCGCGCCGGCCGCTGCGGTCGTCGTCGACGCCGCCGCAGCAGTCGTCGACCGAGCCGTCGCCACGCAGCTTCACGCCGGACGCGACCGGGACCGGTGCGGCGTCCCCGCGACCCTGGTCGGCGGTCCCGTCGTCCGACGGCGAGGACGCGGAGGTGACCGCGGCCGCGGGGACCGGCACGACCACGACGCAGGACGGGTCGGTGCTCGCCGGGTCGGCGCACGGGTCGGGCGTCGCGGCGGCGGGCGCGGCGGGCACGGACACCGGCGCCTCGGCGGGCGCCGGACCGGCGTCGCGCACGGAGGTGAAGGCGACCGCACCGGTCGCCCCGCCGACGGCGAGGGCCGCGATGACGGTGAGGAGTGTGCTGTGCATGAGGACCTCCCGGTCGGAGTGGGAGCCCGACGGTGCGCCGCCTCGCGTCATCGCCGCCCCTGCCCCCGGCTAAGAGCAGGCCAAGCCCTGGCGACCCGCCGGCGGCTTTGCCGAGCCTTAGGGGCCAGCAGGGGCGCGCCTGCCCCTGCGGTGCCGATGCTCGGGGCGACGCCGAGGAGGGCGGAATCGCCGAGGAGGACGGATGCAGGACCGGGTTGCCGCGCGCGACGCGCTGCTGGCACGTACGACGGGGACGGGCCTGGCCCTGACCCTGCTCACGGCCGTGCTCACCGGCGGGGTCACCGGGTGGCTCGCCCGTCCCGAGGCGGTCACCGCCGAGCCGGCCGCCTCGCCCGCGCCGGCGGCCGCCGCCGTACCGCGGCCGCGCCGCACGGTCTACGTGGTCGTGCCGGCCGCTCCCGTTCCGGCGGTCTCGCGGACGGCACCCCGCGCGCCCGCCCGCAGTGCTCCCCGCGCGCCCGCTGCTCCCCCGCGGCCGGCCCGCCAGCCGCCCGTCACCACGTCGAGCGGGTCGTGAGGTCCGCGAGCTGGCCGGCGATCGGCACCCGGGTGCACGTCCTGGTGACCGACGACGGGACGCTGGAACCGGCCGCGGCGGTGCTCCGCGAGCAGCTGGACGAGCTGGACCGCGCCTGCAGCCGCTTCCGGGCCGACAGCGAGCTGCGCCGGCTGCGGCCGGGCCGGCAGCCGGTCGGCCCGGTGCTGCTGCGCGCGGTCCGCGCAGCGCTGCTCGCCGC
>SCTD01000690.1 GCA_004299215.1 Frankiales bacterium
ACCTCAAGGCCGTCGTGCAGCTCGCCGCCGAGCGCGAGGACCTCGGCCCGCCGCTGCTCGAGTGGCTGCGGGAGTGGCTGGCCGGGCACTCCTCGTCGGGGCGCGCTTGATCACCGTCGCGGAGCACCTCGGCCGCATCCTGGAGACCGTCCAGCCGCTGGCCCCCCTGCAGCTCGGCCTGATGGACGCGCACGGCTGCGTGCTCACCGAGGACGTCGTCGCGCCGGACCCGCTGCCGGCCTTCGACAACAGCTCCATGGACGGCTACGCCGTACGCGCTGCCGACGTCGCCGGAGCGTCCGAGAGCGCGCCGGTGGTGCTGCCCGTGACGGGCGACATCGCGGCCGGCCCTGCCTCGCCGCTGCGGGTGCAGCCCGGCGTCTGCGTGCGGATCATGACCGGCGCGATGATGCCGGCCGGCGCCGACGCGGTCGTGCCCGTGGAGTGGACCGACGGCGGCATCTCGCAGGTCACCATCACCCGCGCGCCGGCCGTCGGCGCCCACGTCCGGCTCGTCGGGGAGGACGTCGCCGCGGGGGAGACCGTGCTCCCCGACGGCACCCACCTGGGCGCCGTGCAGATCGGCCTGGCTGCGGCGGTCGGCCGGTCGCGGGTGCTCGTCCGACCCCGGCCGCGGGTGGTCGTCGTGTCCACCGGGAGCGAGCTCACCGAGGCCGGCGCGCAGCTCGCACCCGGCCGGATCTACGACAGCAACAGCCTCGCGCTGACCGCCGCCGCCGTCGAGGCGGGAGCCATCGCCTACCGCGTCGGCATCGTCCCCGACGACCCGCGGCAGCTGGCCGCCACGCTCGAGGACCAGCTCGTGCGCGCCGACGTGCTGGTGACCAGCGGCGGCGTGTCCGTCGGGGCGTACGACGTCGTCAAGGAGGTGCTCTCGCGCCTGGGCACCGTGTCCTTCGACAGGGTGGCCATGCAGCCCGGGATGCCGCAGGGCTTCGGCACGATCGGGCCGGACAGCACCCCCGTCTTCGGCCTGCCCGGCAACCCGGTCAGCGCGCTGGTGTCCTTCGAGGCCTTCGTGCGGCCGGCGCTGCGGAAGATGCTGGGGGCGACGCCGATCGAGCGCCCGCAGGTGCGCGCCGTGGCGACGAAGGCGCTGACGTCACCGCCCGGGAAGCGGTCGTTCCTGCGAGTCCTGCTGGAGGTGAAGAAGGGCGCGTACGTCGTCACGCCCGTCTCGGGGCCGGGCTCGCACCTGCTCGCCGGGCTGTCCCGGGCGAACGCCCTCGCGGTGGTGCCCGAGGACGTCGAGAAGGTCCCCGCCGGAGAGCCGGTCGACGTGCTGGTCCTGGAGCGGCGAGGCCGATGACGCAAGGCTTCTCGCACCTGGACGAGTCCGGGGCCGCGCGGATGGTCGACGTGACGGGCAAGGCCGTCACCGCCCGGACGGCGACCGCGACCGGGCGCGTGGACCTGTCCGCCGAGTGCGTCGCGCTGCTGCGCGCCTTCCAAGCGGGTGGCAGCGGGGTGCCCAAGGGCGACGTCCTCGCCGTGGCCCGGGTCGCCGGGATCATGGGCGCGAAGCGCACACCCGACCTGGTGCCGCTGTGCCACCCGATCGGGCTGTCCGGCGTGACCGTCGACCTGGTGGTCGACGACGCCGGGGTGGCCGTCACGGCGACCGCACGCACCGCTGACCGCACCGGGGTCGAGATGGAGGCGCTGACCGCGGTCTCGGTCGCCTGCCTC
>SCTD01000691.1 GCA_004299215.1 Frankiales bacterium
CGATGCGGATCAGCCAGGACGTGCGGAAGTACGCCGAGGAGCACGGCGTGGACGAGGCTGCCGCGCTGGAGCTCGGCATGAAGGAGAAGAGCGCGGAGTTCGCCGAGGCGGGCGGCCGGGTGTACCTGCCTGTAGTGGAGCCGTCACCCTGAGGGGGTTGCGCTCCCGCTAGACCTGTTATACGTCCGGTTCTCCTCGCCCCTCTCGGGCACCACCCTGGTGCTCGCACCGGCGGGCCTTGACCCCCGAGGACCGAGACCAGGCGACGAGGTGCCCCTTCCCGTGCTGCTGCGCCAGGAGAGCTGCGACGGCGTGTCCGTCCTCCGGGTCAGCGGGGAGGTCGACGCGTCGGGTGCCGACGCCCTCGTCACCGCGGTCCAGCGGGTGCTGTCGAAGGCATCGGCCGGCATGGTGCTCGACCTCTCGGCCGTCACCGACCTGGCCGAGGCGGCGCGCGACCTGTTGACAGGTCTGGCACCGCTCAGCCAGCAGCCCCGACCCCGGGTGGTCCTCTACCCGGAGGGCGTGGTCGCCGGGATGGCCGCGGCCTCGGGTCTCGGCGCCGCGCTGGGTCAGGTGGACCGTCGGGCGGCTCCCCGCACCCTCATCGACGTCGAGCACAGCGTGAACGGTCCGGCCCTGGCCCGGGCTGCCGTGACCGACTTCGCGCAGCGCGTCGGCATCGACGAGGTGTGCGACGACGTCGTGCTGCTGGTCAGCGAGATGGTGACCAACGCGGTCCGCCACGCCTCGCCACCCGTCCGGCTCGAGCTGCAGTCCCAGGCCGGCGACGTCGTGATCGCGGTACGCGACGGGAGCCCCGAGGAGCCGGAGCCGCGTGACGCGGACGAGGACGCCGAGGGCGGTCGCGGCATGCTGCTCGTCGACCTGCTGACCAGCGAGCACGGCGTCCGGTCGCAGCCGCCGGGCAAGACGGTCTGGGCGCGGCTGCTGCGCCGGTCCGGCTCCTAGTCTGCGCGGATGCCCTCCCTGCGCGTCCACCTGCCGCCCGGCACCTCGCTCGACCTCGACGGGCTGCGCGCCGAGCTCGACGTGCAGGAGGAGTTCTCACCGGCAGCCCTGGCGGAGGCCGAGGCGGCGGCGCGGGCGCCGCGGCTGCCGGAGCTGGACCGCACCGACCTGCCGATGGTCACGATCGACCCGCCCGGCAGCCTCGACCTCGACCAGGCCCTCCACCTGGCCCGGACGTCGACCGGCTTCCGGGTGTCGTACGCCATCGCCGACGTCGCGGCGTTCGTGACGCCGGGCGGGGCGCTCGACGCCGAGGTCTTCGCGCGAGGGGTCACCCTCTACGCGCCCGACAAGCGCGTGCCGCTGCACCCGCCGGTGCTCGCCGAGGGCGCCGCCAGCCTGCTGCCCGACCAGGTGCGTCCGTCGGTCCTGTGGACGCTCGACCTCGACGCCGACGGCGCCCTGGTGGCGACGGACGTACGACGGGCGCTCGTGCGCACACGCGCCCGGCTCGACTACGCCGGCGTCCAGGCGGCGCTGGACGCCGGGACGGGCGACGAGGTCCTGCTGCTGCTCCGCGAGGTCGGCCTGCTGCGCGAGCAGCGGGCGGCGGAGCGAGGCGCCGTCGACCTGCCCACCCCTGCGCAGGAGGTCGAGCTCGACGGCTCCGGCCGGCCCTGCCTGGTGTGGCGGGCGATGCTCCCCGTCGAGGGCTGGAACGCCCAGATCAGCCTGCTCACCGGGACGGCTGCCGCGCGGCTGATGCTGGCCGCCGAGGTCGGCCTGCTGCGGACGCTGCCGCCCGCCGACGCCGCGTCGGTCGAGGCGCTGCGCCGTTCGGCGCTCGCTCTGGGGGTCGCCTGGCCGGCAGGGGAGGCGTACGGCTCGGTCGTCTCCGCGCTCGACCCGGCCGTGCCCGCCCACGCCGCGCTGCTGACGCTCGCGACCCGGCTGCTGCGCGGCGCGGGCTACACCGCCTTCGACGGCGAGCTGCCCGAGCAGCCGCTGCACAGCGCGGTGGCGCTGCCGTACGCCCACTGCACCGCACCGCTGCGTCGGCTGGCGGACCGGCACGTCGCCGAGGTCTGCCTCGCCCTGAGTGCGGGGACGGACGTGCCGGGCTGGGCCCGGGAGGCGCTGCCGCGGCTGCCCGAGGTGATGGCGGGGGCCACCCGCCGGGCAGGGGCGCTGGAGCGGGCGGTCGTCGACGGCGCGGAGGCCGTCGTGCTGGCAGCGCGGGTCGGTGAGCGCTTCGACGGGGTCGTGGTCGAGACCGGCCCGGACCGCGGGGTGGTGCAGCTGCACGAGCCACCGGTGCGGGCGCGCTGCGAGGGCGCCGATCTGCCGCTGGGGGAGCGGATCGAGGTCGAGCTGGTGTCGGCGGACCCCGCGACGCGCGAGGTGCTGCTCCGGCCGGTCTAGGTGCCGGGCAGCCCGTCGGTGCCCGAGAGCGGGCCGTCGCTCTCCGAGCTGGGCTCCGGCGAGGCGCTGGACGGCTGCGGCGACGGGGCCGGCGGCGGAGAGGTCGGGGCGGCCGACGGCGACGGCTTCGGCGACGCGCTGGGCTTCGGCGACGCCGGTGCCGGTGCCGGTGCCGAGGACCGCGGGCGCTGCTCCTCGACGCGCGGCAGGACCGGCGCGACCGAGCGGACGACGGTGCGGGTGGTGCGGGGCGCGCGCGTCGCGGCGGGCAGCGACTCGCGCAGCCGCTCGCGCAGGGCACGTGCCTCGGCCAGCACGTCGCGCAGCACGCCGCGCTCGTCCTGGCCGGCGAGCACCTGGGTGGTGCTGTCGAGCAGCATCAGTGCCTGCTGCGCAGCCGCCGGGTCGGTCGCGGCCTGCGCGATGAGCTCGGCCAGCTCGTCGTTGAGCTCCATGGCCGCCAGCCGCAGCGCCTCGTCGGGCGCTCCCTCGCGGGCCAGCCGGTTGAGCTCCCAGCCGGCCATGGCCGCGCTGGTCATCGTGGTCTCGGGGGACTGCACGCCGCCGCGGTCGGGGACGAACGCCACGAAGCCGATGAGCGCGGCGGCCGCGGCCATCAGCGGGGCGGCCGACAGGATCCGGCGGCGGGGGAGCGCGGCGACGGGGACCTCGTCGGCCAGCACCTCGTCGGCCGGCACCTCGTCGGCGTCGTCGACCTCGACCCGCTCACCGCCCTGCAGGTCGGCGAAGCGACCGGCCGAGCGGGCAGCGAAGGCGCGCACCTCGGCCAGGTCACCGTCGACCAGCTCGACGGCCAGCCCGGCGGCGTCGGCCTCGAGCGCGGCGGCGGCCAGCGTGAGGTCGGTCTGCAGCGTGAGCCGGAGGGCGTCGATCTCGCCGAGCAGCGCGCTCAGGTCGGCGACGCGGGGCCGGTCCTCGGCCGGCACGCCGAAGGGCAGCTCGACCGGGGTCGGAGCCGGTCCGGCGGGCGTGCGGCGGCGGAGCGGGAGCGCGGCACGGCGGGGGGCCGGCACCTGCCCGTCCCGTGGCTCCACC
>SCTD01000692.1 GCA_004299215.1 Frankiales bacterium
CACCTACCGCGACCTGCTGGGCTACACCGAGCTGCGCCGCTCCCTGGTCGCCACGGCCTTCTTCGTGGCGCTGGCCGTCCCGCTCCGCGTGCTGGGCGGCCTCGGGCTCGCCCTGCTGCTGCACCGCCGGTCCGCGCGGCTGGGGGCGACCGGGCGCGTCGCGGCGTACGTCCCCACCGTCCTGCCCGACGCTGCCACCGCGCTGATCTGGCTGTGGGTGGTGAACCCGGTCTACGGGCCCCTTGCCGTCGTGCTGCAGGTGGGCACCGGCAGCCCCCTGCTGCTCGACCGGCTGGGCGCGCGGCTGACCATCGTCGCCATCGCCGTCTTCGCCCTCGGCGAGGGCTTCCTCGTCACGCTCGCGGCGCGGCGCGAGGTGCCCGAGGTGCTCTACGACGTCGGGCGGCTGGAGGGCGCGCGGGGGGTCGGGCTCTTCCGCCGCGTCACCCTGCCGATGCTCGCTCCCGTGCTCGGACTGCTCACCGCCCGCGATCTCGTCGTGAGCATGCAGGTCACCGTCGTACCGATCCTGCTGCTCACCCGCGGGGGGCCGCTCGGCGCGACCAAGACGCTGCCGTTCCTGGTCTACGAGAGGGGGTTCCGCGAGCTGCGCTTCGGCGACGCCGCTGCCCTGGCGCTGCTGCTGTTCGTGCTCACGCTGCTGCTCGTCGCGGTGCAGTACCGGCTGCTCCGCCGCTGGCTGCGCGCCGGAGCCGTCAGCACCGGCGGGGCGTAGCTCACCCCGTCCGGAGCTGGTCGAGCTCGGTGCGCAGCTCCTCGTTCTCGAGCATCAGGGCCATCAGGCGCAGCCCGACCGGGTCGATCTGGCGCGGCACGACCTGCGGCGAGGGGACGTGCGGCACGTCGACGTGGCGGACCGCCTGCGGCTGCTCGGGCACGATCGTGAACCGGCGCACGACAGCGCTCGGCACGCCGTCGGGACGGATCGGCACGGGGCTCACCCGGTGAGGATCGACCGGATCGCCCTGGATCTTGAGCGTCAGCGCGGGGCCGGCTCGAAGCCGAGCGGCCGTCGGGTGAACGACCCGGTGCCGTGGGAGACCCCACGCAGCGCGGTGGCGTAGCCGATCAGCTCCACCTCGGGCAGCTGGGCTCGTACGACGCTGCGCTCGTCGTCCTCGGGATCGGTGTCGTTGCCGGTCACCCGCGCGCGACGGCCCGACAGGTCGCTCATGACCGTGCCGACGAAGGCGGTCGGGACGTGCACCTCGACCTCGCACCACGGCTCGAGGACCACGGTCCCCGCGGCAGCAGCGGCCTCGCGCAGGCCCAGCGCGCCGGCGGCCTGGAAGGCCGCGTCGGAGGAGTCCACCGAGTGCGCCTTGCCGTCCACGAGGACGACGGACAGGTCGACCAGCGGCCGGCCGTCGACGACGCCCCGCTCCGCCTGCGCGCGGACGCCCTTCTCCACGCTGCCGTGGAAGGTCGACGGCACCGCGCCGCCGACCACGCGCTGCCCGAAGACGATCCCCGAGCCGGGCTCGCCGGGCGTGACCTCGAGGACGACGATGGCGTACTGCCCGTGGCCGCCCGACTGCTTCACGTGCCGCCCGGTCACGGTGGCCGGCTTGGCGATCGTCTCGCGCAGCGCGACCACGACCTCGGGGGTCTGCACGTCCACCCCGTGCCTGCCGCGCAGCCGCTCGAGCAGCACGTCGGCGTGACCCGGGCCCATGCACCACAGCAGCTGCTGGCCGGTGTCCGCCCGACGCTCGAGCCGCACGGTCGGGTCCTCGGCCACGATCCGCGCCAGACCCGTCGCCAGTCGCTCCTCGTCGGCCCGGCTGGCTGCCGCGACCGCGACGGGCAGCTGCGGCTCGGGCAGCGCCCACGGGGCCATCAGCATCGGGTCGTCCTTGGCCGAG
>SCTD01000070.1 GCA_004299215.1 Frankiales bacterium
GGCGTGTCCTTCGTGCCGGTCGTCGACCAGGCGGCGACGGACAAGTCCTTCGTCATGTGCGGCTGACGGGCGGCGAGCAGCCGTCTGGGAGACTGATCCCATGCGCGTCCTCGTCACCGGCGGAGCCGGGTTCATCGGAGCCAACTTCGTCCACTGGACGCGGAGCAACCGGCCGGACGTCGAGCTCACCGTCCTGGACGCCCTGACGTACGCGTCCGACGGCTCCAGCCTCGGTGACGCGGCGCCGCTGGTGCGGGGTGACATCAGCGACGCCGCGCTGGTCGACCGGCTGGTCGGCGAGTCCGACCTGGTCGTGCACTTCGCGGCCGAGACGCACAACGACAACTCGCTGAGCGACCCGTCACCGTTCGTGCAGACCAACGTCGTCGGCACCTTCACGATCCTCGAGGCCGTGCGGCGGCACGGCGTGCGGCTGCACCACGTCTCGACCGACGAGGTCTACGGCGACCTCGAGCTCGACGACCCGGAGCGCTTCAGCGAGACGACGCCCTACAACCCGTCGAGCCCCTACTCGAGCACCAAGGCCGCGAGCGACCTGCTCGTACGCGCCTGGGTCCGGTCGTTCGGCATCACCGCCACGCTGAGCAACTGCTCGAACAACTACGGGCCCTACCAGCACGTCGAGAAGTTCATCCCCCGGCAGATCACCAACGTGCTCGACGGCGGCCGGCCGAAGCTCTACGGCGACGGGCTCAACGTGCGCGACTGGATCCACGTCGACGACCACAACAGCGGCGTCTGGGCGATCATCGACAAGGGCCGGTCCGGCGAGACCTACCTGATCGGCGCGGACGGCGAGGAGACCAACCGGGCCGTCGTCGAGGCGATCCTGCGCGAGCTGGGTCAGCCCGAGGACGCCTACGACCTGGTCCGGGACCGCCCCGGCCACGACCGGCGCTACGCGATCGACAGCACCAAGCTGCGCACCGAGCTGGGCTGGGTGCCGGAGTACCCCGACTTCGCCGCCGGGCTGAAGGCGACGATCGCGTGGTACCGCGAGAACGAGGCGTGGTGGCGGCCGCAGAAGGCCGCGACCGAGGCGAAGTACGCCAAGGTCGGCCAGTGAGCGGGGCTGTCGACACCGAGCGCGAGACCTTCGCGTTCCTGGTCACCGGCATGGGTGGCCAGCTCTCCACCGACTTCGTCGACGTCGCGCGGCCGCTCGGGCAGACGGTCTTCTGCAAGGGCCTGACCATCGACGACCTGGACATCACCGACCCGTTCGCGGTCAAGGACACGGTCGCCGAGTGGTGCCGGGTGGTGCGGTCGGACAGCCCGGCGCACCGGGTCGTCGTGCTCAACGCCGCGGCGTACACCGCCGTCGACGCCGCCGAGGACGACGAGGAGACGGCCTACGCCGTCAACGCGACCGCCCCGGCGCTGCTCGCCCAGGCGTGCGCGGCCAACGGCGCGAAGCTCATCCACGTCAGCACCGACTACGTCTTCCCGGGCGACCGCGTGGGCGGCCCGCCGTACGACGTGGACGACGAGACGGGACCCAGGGGCGCGTACGGCCGGACCAAGCTGGCGGGTGAGCTCGCCGTGCGGGAGCTGCTCCCGGACGACTCGTGGGTGGTGCGCACCGCCTGGGTCTACGGCGTCACGGGCCACAACTTCGTCAAGACGATGGCCCGGCTCGAGGCGGAGCGGGAGACCATCACGGTCGTGGCCGACCAGCACGGCTCTCCCACCTGGAGCCGCGACCTGGCCAAGGGGCTGTGGGCGCTGGCGCGCGAGAACCCGCCGGCCGGGACCTACCACTGCACCGGGAGCGGGCAGACGACCTGGCACGGCTTCGCGCAGGCGATCTTCGAGGAGCTCGGCGCCGACCCGGCGCGGGTGCAGCCGATCCGCACCGAGGACTACCCGGTGCCGGCGCCGCGGCCGGCCTACAGCGTGCTGTCGCCGCGGGCCTGGCAGGAGGCGGGGCTGCCCGTCATGCCGGAGTGGCGGGAGTCGCTGCACGAGGCGTTCCGGCTCCACGGGAGCGCCTTCCGCCCCTGACGATCTTCGTCTTCTTGTGGGCTGCGTCGCGTGTCGTACAACAACATGACGAAGATCGTCGGGTAAGGGGCACGTCACTCCAGTCACAGGAGTGCGCTGCCGAGAACTCGTAGGTGCGCCTGCTCCGCTCCCTGTCCCTCCTCGGCCTGCTGGTGCCGGGCCTGCTCGTGGTTCCGGTGCTGACGCTGCCGGCGGCCGCGTCGCCGGTGCCGGTGGCTCCGGTGGTGCAGGAGCTGGACGTCGCCGGGATCGACGAGGTCGCCGCCGAGTCGAGCGCGCCCGCGGGCGTCACCGGCGCGCTGGTCACCGGCGGCGACCGCCGGACCGTGCTGCTGACCGACCTGCTCGAGACCAAGCCGTTCTCGCTGGTCGGCGTCACCTGGGACGGCAGCTCCGCCGTCGAGGAGGTGCAGGCGTGGGTGCGCACCCGCACCGCCGGCACCTGGTCGAACTGGAAGGCGCTCGGCGGCACCGCCGACGAGCAGCCCGACCTGGGCACGCTCGACGCGGCGGGCGCGACGCGCGGCGGCACCTCGCCGCTCTGGATCGGCGACGCGGACGGCGTGCAGGCCCGGGTGGACGTGCTCTCCGGACCCGATCCGAAGGGGCTGCGCCTCTCGCTGGTCGATCCGGGCGAGTCACCCGCTGACGGTCTGAGCGGCGCGGGGGGCGCGCTCTCGGTCGCCGACGCGGCCTCCAGCGCCCCCGCCGTGCGCAGCCGCGCGGAGTGGGGCGCCGACGAGTCGCTGCGCCGCGGCTCCCCGTCGTACGCCGCCGTGCAGGCGGTCACCCTCCACCACACCGCCAGCTCGAACGACTACTCGGCCGCCGACGTGCCGCGGCTGCTGCGCGGCTTCTACGCCTACCACGTCAAGGCGCAGGGCTGGTCCGACATCGGCTACAACTTCCTCGTCGACCGGTTCGGCACCGTCTGGGAGGGGCGCGCGGGTGGCGTCTCCCGCGGCGTGATCGGCGCCCACGCAGGCGGTTTCAACACCGGCACGGTCGGCATCTCGATCATCGGGACGTACGACGCCGTGGCGCCGACCGCGGCCGCCCTGGAGTCGGTCGCCCAGCTCTCGGCCTGGCGGCTGTCGCTGGCCGGCGTCGACCCGCGCGGCAGCGTCCGGCTCAGCTCCGGCGGCAGCACGCGCTTCTCCGCCGGCACCCCGGTCACGCTCCCACGGGTCTTCGGTCACCGCGACGTGAGCACCACGGCCTGCCCCGGCGCTCAGGGGATGGCGGCACTGCCGGGGATCCGCTCCCGCGCGGCCGCGCTCGCAGGTGGTGCGGCACCCGCGCCGAGCGGACCGGTGTCGCTCGAGGTCCTCGCTCCCACCACCGTCGCCGCGGGCGCCTCGGTCGCGCTGACGGTGACGGGCGGCCCGGCCGGGCAGCCGGTCGAGGTGTGGTTCAGCAAGCGGGGCGACGAGGGCTTCACCAAGCGCCGCGACGCCGTGCTGTCGGCGTCCGGGAGCTACCGGACGACCTTCACGGCCGACGACGACTACACCTACTTCGCGGTCGCCGGCGGCGAGGCCTCGCCCCGCCGCTCGACCCGGACCAGCCCGGCGCCGACCGCCGAGCCGAAGCCGGCGGAACCGGTCCTGCGCGTCCAGGGGCCGGTCACGGCGCCGGCCGGCAGCCCGGTGCTGGTGACCGCCTCCGGCCCCGCGGGCGCAGCCGTCACCGTGTGGTTCCGCCGCGACGGGGAGACGGCCTTCGTGCAGCGGCGTGCAGGCGTGCTCGACGCGGCAGGGCGCTACACCACCACCTACACCGCCGACGTCCCGCACGAGTACCTCGTGATGAGCAGCACCGTCAGCTCGAACGACGCGACCACGCTGGTCGGGGAGGTCCCCAACGGGCTCGACATCACCGCCCCTGCGGGTGTCGACCCGGGGACGCCGGTCGAGGTCGTCGTGCAGGGCGATCCGGGTGAGCAGGTCGAGGTGTGGTTCGCGCGCCGGGGCGAGAGCGGCTACACCCGTCGCCGGGCGGCGACGCTCGCGGCCGACGGCACCTTCCGCACGACGTTCGTCGCCAACGACGAGTACAGCTACTTCGCGGTCTCGGGGTCGAGCACGAGCAAGCGCGTGCGCACCCGGGTCAGTCGCCTCCCGGCGCTGGTGACAGCCCCGGCGCCACGGCTGCAGGTCGCCGCGCCGGCAGCCGTCGACGCCGGGCAGCCCGTCCCGGTGACGGTCACCGGAACCGCCGGCGCACCGGTGGACCTGTGGTTCCGCCGCCGCGGCACCGAGGTGTGGAGCCGGCTGCGCGAGGGCCGCTTCGACGCGAGCGGCCGCTGGTCGACCTCCTACGTCGGTGTCGACGACCACGAGTACTGGGCGTCCTCCGGTGGCGTCGGCTCCGGCGACGCCGCGACCCTCACCGTGCCGGTCCTGGCCGGTCCGAACCGCGCCCCGCTCGGCGCCACGGTGGAGCTGAGCGGCCGCGCCCGACCCGGCGACTCCGTCGTGGTCGAGCGTCGCCGGCGCGGCAGCACGACCTTCGCGAAGGCCACGCTGACCGCCGACCGCTACGGCGCCTTCCGCACGTCGCTGGCCCTGGACGACGAGTACGAGTACCGGCCGGTCGCGGCGAGCCGGGTCGGGACGCTGCGCCGCACCACGGTGGCGCCGACCGTCAGCGCCGCGTCGGCGGTGCCCCGCGGCTCCACCGTCACCATCTCCGGGACGGCTCGGCCGGGAGCGACGGTGGACGTGCTCTTCCGCCGGGTCGGCGACCGGTCGCTGACCGTCGGTGGCCGGCACGACCGCGACCTGCCGACCTTCCGGGTCGGCCGCACGATCACGGCCGGTCCGGACGGCCGCTGGTCGACGAGCTTCGCGCCCGTCGTGCAGCACCTCTGGTACGCCCGCTCGGACGGCAACGCGACGCCGGTCCGGACGACGTCGGTGCGCTGACGCCGCAGGCCCATGTGTCCGGAAGGACACGCTTCGCGCAACCTCCCGCGATCAACGGCCGGCATGGGTGACAGTGGAGGGGGACGCCGCGGTGGGGAAGCTGCGGCGTCCGCCCCGAACTGCTCGCCCAGCTGCCTGGAGTGCTTCCCGTGCGCCGCCTGATCACGTTCGCCCTGCTGATCACCGCTCTCTCGACCGCCCTCGTCGCGCTGCCCACCCTCACCACGGCCTCCGCGAAACCGCGGCCCGTCCCGGCGAGCGTCGAGCGGATCCCGCTCGGGGCGCTCGAGGCGGGTCTGCGCACGACCGGTGCGCTGCGGACCGACCCCCGGCGCACGCGGCCGTTCTCGCTGATGGGCGTGACGTGGCGACCGGACCCGGCGATCGGCGAGGTGGGGGTCGAGTTCCGCTCGCGCACCGGCGGCCGCTGGAGCGAGTGGGAGTCGGTCGAGGCGCACAACGACGACGCGCCCGACGCCGGCAGTGCGGACACCCGCGGGGCGGACTTCCGGGTGGGCACGGCCCCCATCTGGACCGGGCCGTCCGACGGCGTCCAGGTCCGCGTCCGAGCGCTGTCCGGCGCCGCGCCGCGCGACGTCGCCGTCGAGCTGGTCGACCCCGGCACGTCCCCGGCCGACGCGCTCGTCGACGGGCCGCGCGACGAGGCGCACGCCGAGGCGCCGGTGCCGCGCATCATCACCCGCGCCGAGTGGGGGGCGGACGAGTCGATCCGCCGGGGCAGCCCGTCGTACAACGCCACCGTCAAGGTCGGCTTCGTGCACCACACCGCGTCGAGCAACGCCTACACGCCGGAGCAGGCGGCGCAGATGGTGCGCGGGATCTACGCCTACCACGTGAAGAGCAACGGCTGGTCCGACATCGGCTACAACTACCTCGTCGACCGCTACGGCCGGGCGTACGAAGGCCGCGCCGGCGGGCTGGACAAGTTCGTGGTCGGCGCCCACACCGGCGGCTTCAACACCGACAGCTTCGCCGTCTCCCTGCTCGGCGACTTCTCGACCGTCCCCCCGGCGACCGCGACGGTCGGGATGCTCACCGACGTGCTGGCGTGGAAGCTCGGCGCGGCCTACCGCGACCCGCTCGGCAAGGCCGTGCTCACCTCCGCCGGCGGCGGCACGTCGAAGTACAGCGCCGGCACGAAGGCGACGTTCGACGTCGTCAGCGGGCACCGCGACGCGGGCAACACCGCCTGCCCGGGCGCGACGACGTACGCGCGGATGGGGGAGATCCGCAGCGCGGTCGCCGAGAAGCTGGGCGCCGGCTACGCCGACCCGGTCGTGACCGGCAAGGCGGAGCAGCCGCGTGGGTCGTCCGAGGTCGTGAGCGCGTCCGCGCGGACCCTCGGCGAGCTCGACTGGACGGCGACCGTCGAGGACGGCAGCGGTGCGGTCCTGAAGTCCGAGAGCGGGGTGAGTCCCGATGGCGGGGCCGTGTCGCTGGCGTGGGACCTCACCGATCCCGACGGCCGGCCCGCGCGCGCCGGCACCTACTACCTGCGGCTGGCCGGCACGACCGAGGGCGACCGAGCGCTGCCGTTCGTGCGCAAGGTGGTCGTCAAGGAGCAGGCCTGCCGCGGCACGCCGCTCGAGCGGGCGCGCTGCAAGGTGTCCAAGCGGCGCTGAGCCGGCTAGCGCGGGATGCGGATCACCAGGCTGCTGTGGGCTGCGGTGGAGGACGTGCCGAGGCTGACCGCCCGTCCCGAGTAGACGTAATCGCCGGCCTGGCCGGCATCGGTCAGGAACATGAACGAGGACCAGGAGGCGGCCGCCCCCGCACCAGGGCTGACGAACGTGGAGTCGCTGTCCGCCGGCAGGCACCTCCCGTCGTCCTCGGCGGCGGCTCGGAAGCACGACTGCTCGTACGAGATCTGCTGGTTGTCGCCGCCGGCGCCGCTCCCGAGCACGAGGATCGACTCCGCCGCCGGGAGCTGAACCGGCGCGGACCAAGTGTGCAAGGTCGAGCTCGCGTCGAACGCCGTCGTGGTGATCGGACGGGCGGGTCCGCGGGCGTTCAGCCGGAGATCTCCGCGCTTGTGCCGGACCGGCAGCGTCACCGTCTGCCGGTCGGTCCCCAGCAGGGTGAGCACGTACCGCCCCGGCCGCAGGTCGACCCGTTCGAAGTGCAGAAGCCCGGTCTCGAGGGCGGTCGAGAAGCCGGGGACGTTCTGCAGCAGCAGTCCGCCGAGGGCCTCCCGGGTGCGCAAGTCCTGGATGAGGACACCGCCCACCGTGCCGTCGGGCCCGGGCAGCCGAGGCGTGCTGAAGAACGGGTACTCGACCCGCATCCCCCCTGCGGGGACGGTCAGCACGGCGGACTGGCCGCCGAGCCCGCTGATCCGCAGCGTCGACGGCGCCGGCGGCTCGGCCGTGGCGGCGCCGGCACCCACCAGCAGCACGAAGGCAGTGACGAGGCCCGCGATCCGTCGCATGCGCACGAGGGTTCGACAGCGGGGTGCCGGATCCTGCCCTGCAGCTATGCCGGCTTGTGGCAGTCGAAGGTGATGAACTGGTACGCCGGACGGAAGCCGTGCAGCTTCGCCTCGGCCGTCGAGGCGATGACCGTCATCGTCGAGGCGTCCGCCCCCGCCATCAGGTCCTCGACGTCGCAGTCGGAGCCCTCGTGCGTCCACGGGCACGTCCCGGCGGCGGCCGCGTCGCGCAGCTCCTCGGTGACCAGCGTCGCGCACTCGAAGCCGTGCGCGCGGATCTTGTCGGCCAGGTCCCAGCCGAAGCGGAAGTAGACCAGCGTCATGTCGCCGTGGTACTCCGGCTCGGCCGGCACCGTGGTGACCGCCTGCGGGATGGGGACCTGCAGGAAGACGTGGCCGCCCGGCTTCATCACCCGGAACAGCTCGGACAGCGCCTTGTCGGTGTCCGGCACGTGCTCGAGGACGTGCGGGGTGAGGACGACGTCGAGGGAGGCGTCGGGCAGGTCGATGGCCTGCAGGTCGAGCTGGATCATCGCGCTGTGCATCGACAGG
>SCTD01000693.1 GCA_004299215.1 Frankiales bacterium
ACGTAATGGGCGAGAAGCTCGTGCCCTGGCAGGTCGTCCGGGCGGTCCGGCTGGACGACGGCTCGCCGTGGGCGAGCCTCGACCTGCAGGACGACGACACGCTGGCGCTGTTCGCGATCCAGAGCAACGACGGCGACCGCGCGGTCGAGGCGGTGCTCGGCCTGCGGGCGCTGCTCGCGGCGAGCCGCGAGGGTCCGCGAACCTGACGGTCCGGTGACAGTTCGACGGCTTCCACGCACGACCTCAGGCTCCCGCCCAGACTCGGCAGCGAGCAGCGATGAAGCCGCGCGGTCGACGCGCCGAACCTCTGGACGTGACCGTGCCGCCCCGCCGTACCGCCCTCGTCGTCGCTGCCCTGCTCGTCGGACTGGGTGCCGGCCCGGCCGCGGCGGGCGTCACCGTCGGCCCGTGGAAGCGCATCAGCGTCGCCCCGGTCACGGTCGTCGCGCCCGTGCCGGTGGCGCTGCCGACCACGGCGCCCGGTCCGGCCGACGCCACGCCCGCCCAGCGCGAGGCGCTGCGGCGCCGGCTCGTCAGCGCCCTCGGCGGGTCCAGTGCCGTGACGGTGTCAGCCGCCGTCGACGTCGAGGGCTACGGCCCGGTCCTGCGCTCCGACAGCGGCCACCCGCTGCCGCCCGCCTCCACGCAGAAGAGCTTCGTCGGGCTGACCGCCCTGCTCGCCCTGGGGCCGGACGCCCGGCTCCGTACCGAGGTGGCGCGGACGGCCACCCCGGTCGCGGGCCGGCTGGCCGGTCACGTCTGGCTCGTCGCGGGCGGCGACCCGTACCTCACCACGCTCGGCCTGCGCGCGCTGGCCCGCGACGTCCGGGCCGCGGGCATCACCACGGTGGCCGGCGACGTCCGGCTGGACGACAGCCGCTACGACGCCCGTCGCACCGCTTCCGGGTGGAAGCCCTCCTTCATGCCGGACGAGGCCGGCCCGCTCTCGGCCCTCGCCGTCGACCGCAACCGCTGGCGGGACGACAGCTCCTTCCTGGCGGACCCGGCGTTCCCGGCTGCCGTGCTGTTCCGCGACTACCTGCGCGCCGAGGGCGTCACGGTCACGGGGACCGTGCGCCGCGAGCGGCGGCCGTCGGCGGCGATCACCGTCGCCGAGCGGCTCTCCGGGCCGGTGCCCGCCGTCGTCCGGCGGGCGCTCAAGGACTCCGACAACTTCGCCGTCGAGCTGCTGCTCAAGGAGCTGGGCAAGGTCGTCCGCGGCGACGGCAGCTCGGCCGGCGGGCTCGCCGCGGTCCGCTCGGTCCTGGGCGAGCACGCAGTGCCGGTGGGAGCGGGCTCCGACGGCTCCGGCCTGTCCTCGCACAACCGGCAGACCACGTCCGGTCAGGTGCGGCTGCTCGTCGCCGCCGACGACTCGGGCTCCGGCCCGTCGTTCCGGGCGGCGCTGCCGATCGGCTGCCGCGACGGCACCCTCACGCGGCGCTTCTGCGGCACCGCCGCCGAGGGCAGGGTCTCCGCCAAGACGGGGACGCTGCGCGGGGTGCGCGCCCTGGCCGGCTACACCAGGACCCGCAGCGGGCGCGACGTCTGGTTCGCCTTCCAGCTCACCGGCGTCGAGTCCGGTGCCCGCGCGCTGGCCGCCATCGACCGTGCCGTCGTCGTGCTGGCCTCCAGCACCGACTGACACCGCGTACGGGTCGCGCACCTCCGGCGCACGGGCCGCACCGGGGCTGTCCGCGCGCGGCCGCGCACTAGCGTCGTACGACGTGACGGACACGGGGCTCGCCGACCCGGCGCTGGCGGCAGCCCTGGGGGAGTGGGCCGCGGCCCGCACCCCCGCCGGCCGGGCGCGCGTGCTCGCGCTGCTCGCCACCACGCGGGTCTTCGCCGCGGTCACCGCCCGCAGCACGGCCGAGCACGCCGACCCCGGCACCGGCCTGCGCGCCGAGTCGACGGCGGAGATGGCGCTGGTGACACTGGCCGGGTCGACGGGCCGCGGCGTCCCGGTCTTCCTCG
>SCTD01000694.1 GCA_004299215.1 Frankiales bacterium
GCTGGCGCTGGAGCTGTGCGCGCCGTCCCAGGTCGCCGCGCTGGAGGCCTACCGCGAGGAGGTCCGCAAGCTCTCGGACATCGACCGGCAGTCGACCGACCGGCCGAAGACCGGCGTCGACCTGGGGGTGACCGCGCTGAACCCGGTCACCGGCGAGCAGATCCCGGTCTACGCCGCCGACTACGTGCTGGCCGACTACGGCACCGGCGCCATCATGGCCGTGCCCGCGCACGACCAGCGCGACCTCGACTTCGCCCGCGCCTTCGGGCTGCCGGTGCGCGTGGTCGTCGACACCGGTGACGAGGACCCCGCGGTGTCGGGTGTGGCCACCAGCGGTGACGGCGTGCTGGTGAACAGCGGGCCGTACGACGGGCTGCGCAAGGACGAGGCGATCGCCCGGATCACCGCCGACCTGGAGGCTCGTGGCGGTGGCAAGGGCGCCGTGAACTACCGGCTGCGCGACTGGCTGCTGTCGCGGCAGCGCTTCTGGGGCACGCCGATCCCGATCGTGCACTGCCCGTCGTGCGGTGAGGTCGCGGTCCCGGACGACCAGCTGCCGGTCGAGCTGCCCGACCTGCGCGGGGCGGCGCTGAAGCCGGCCGGGACGTCGCCGCTGGGTGCGGCGACCGACTGGGTCAGCACGACCTGCCCGTCCTGCGGCGGTCCCGCCTCGCGAGACACCGACACGATGGACACCTTCGTCGACTCGTCCTGGTACTACCTGCGCTACTGCTCCCCGGACTACACCGACGGTCCGTTCGACCCCGAGGCCGTGCGCGAGTGGATGCCGGTCGCGCAGTACGTCGGCGGCGTCGAGCACGCGATCCTGCACCTGCTCTACAGCCGCTTCTTCATGAAGGTGCTGCACGACATGGGCATGGTCGACGGGGTCGAGCCGTTCGCCGCGCTGATGAACCAGGGCCAGGTCATCAACCAGGGCAAGGCCATGAGCAAGTCGCTCGGCAACGGCGTCGACCTGGGCCAGGAGCTGTCGACCTACGGCGTCGACGCGGTGCGCCTGACGGTCGTCTTCGCCGGCCCGCCGGAGGACGACATCGACTGGGCCGACGTGTCCCCGGCCGGCTCGGTGAAGTACCTCGCCCGCGTCGCGCGGCTGGCCGAGGACGTGGCTTCCGCCGGCGGGGAGGGTCGTGACCTCGAGGTCGACCGCGCCGTCGCCCGCACCGTGGACGAGGTGACCCGGCTGATCGACGCCCAGCGGCTCAACGTCTGCGTCGCGCGCTTCATGGAGCTGACCAACGCGCTGCGCAAGGCTGCCGACGCCTCACCCCCACCGGCCGCCTCGCTGCGCGACGGGCTCGAGGCGCTCGCGGTCATGCTGGGCTGCTTCGCGCCCTACACCGCCGAGGAGGTCTGGTCGCGGCTGGGCCACGACGTCGAGAGCGGCGACTCGGTGCACGCCACCTCGTGGCCGGCGGTCGATCCGTCGCTGCTCGTGCAGGAGTCGGTCACCTGCGTGGTGCAGGTCGCCGGCAAGGTCCGTGACCGCCTGGAGGTCTCCCCGGAGATCGGCGAGGACGAGCTGCGGTCCCTGGCGCTCGCCTCCGCCGGGGTGGTCAAGGCGCTGGACGGCCGCGCCGTGCGCACGGTCGTCGTACGCGCCCCGAAGCTCGTCAACGTCGTCCCGGCGTAGCCGCTCCTTCAGAGGATCACCGGCGCAATCTCCTCAGCCCGGAGGGGTCATCGCGGCCATGACGGTCTGCAGGTCGAAGTAGTCCCGCCACAGCCGGATCCGGCCGTCGACGACCTCGAAGACGCCCATCACCGGCAGGTCGACCCAGCTGCCGTGCAGCTCGAAGCGGTCGGTGCGCTCGTTCATCACGACGGGCCCGTCGGCGACCTCGCGGTGCACGACCCACTCGCTGGCCGTGCACAGCGCCAGCAGCCCCTCGAGGGTCGCCCGCACCTCCTCGTGGCCGTGCACGGCCGGCAGCATCATGTTCTGGTACTCGACGTCGTCGGCCAGCAGCGGCAGCGCCGTGTCGTAGTCGCGGGCGGCCGCGGCGGCGAGGAAGGCGTTGACGGTCTCGAGCGGGGTCATGCGGAGGCTCCTCCGGTCGGGG
>SCTD01000071.1 GCA_004299215.1 Frankiales bacterium
CGACTGGACGGCCTGCCCGATGTCCCGCGCCTGCTGCTGACCCTCCTCGGTCAGCCCGCGCTGCTTGCTGCATGGGTCGGTCGGCAGCCCGTCGGCTGCGTCCGCGTCCGTGATGGCGTGCCGCAGGTAGAGGACGTAGCCGCCGTCGCGCAGCTCCTCCACGAGCCGCTGCCCGGTGAGCGGCCCCTCCGGTTCGGGCGCCGACAGCTCGCTGCACCCGGTGACCAGCAGCACGACGAGCAGCAGCCGGACGAGCATCAGCGGCGGACGGGGGTCCGGCGCGTCAGCAGGGCGGCCAGCGCCATCTTGCGCAGCAGCGCCTCGTGCCGCTCGGCGGGGACCGCCGGTGCCGTGAAGGCCGTGCCGTTGAGCATGGCGAGCGTCGAGCCGACGACCACGAACACCTCGCCCCGCTCGAGGTCCTCCCGCAGGGGGGTGAGCACCCCGTGCCACAGCTGCTCGTACTCGCGCATCCGCCGGCGCAGCGACCGGCGCACGTCCTCGGACAGCGAGCGCACCTCGCGGATCCAGACGGCGATCAGGGCGCGCTGCTCGAGCCCGAAGGTGACGTGCAGCGCGACGAGCGACTCCAGCGCGGAGTACGGGTCGTCCTGCCCGGCCACGATGCTGCGGGCGCCGTCGAGCATCCGGGTCATCGCCCGGTCGCACAGGGACTCGAGCAGCGCGCCCTTGCTCGCGAAGTGCCGGTAGACGCCCGGTCCGCTGATGCCCGCCGCGGCGCCGATGTCGTCGATCCCGACCGCGTGGAAGCCGTGGTCGGCGAACAGCTGCGCGGCAGCCTCCAGCAGCTGCTCGCGGCGAGGCAGCGCGGTGGTCACGCAGCCAGGCTAGCGGCCGGTGTGAGCGGTCGTTAACACCCGCTGGTTGACTGCTGCCATGGCCACGGACCTCGCCACCCTCCTCGCCACCCTCCTCGCCGACCTGCGGGACGAGCAGGCCGACCTGCGCGGGCTCGTGCAGGACGCCGACCTCGGCACCCCGACCCCCGCCGAGGGGTGGGACGTGCGGGACGCGGTCGCGCACCTCGCCGGCACCGACGTCGAGGCGCTCCTGGCGGCGACCCGGCCCGACGCCTTCGTCGCGAAGCTCCCGGCGGTCGCCGCGGACATCGACGGCTTCCTCACGGGACAGCTCGTCGAGCGTCGCGACCTGCCCAAGGATCGGCTGATCGCCGACTGGCAGGCGGGTTTCGACGCGATGGTGACCGCCTTCGCCGATGTGCCGGCCGGGACGAAGGTGCCCTGGTACGGCCCGCCGATGAGCCCGGCGTCGTTCGCGACCGCCCGGCTGATGGAGTACTGGGCGCACGGCCAGGACGTCGCCGACGCGCTCGGGGTGCGGCGCGCGCCGACCGCCCGGCTGCGGCACGTCGCCCACCTCGGCGTGCGCACCCGCGGCTTCTCCTACGTCAACCGCGGGCTCACCCCGCCGGAGGCCGACGTGAAGGTCGAGCTGACCGCGCCGGACGGCACGACGTGGACCTTCGGCGAGGGCGAGCAGCGCGTCACCGGGCCGGCCGAGGACTTCTGCCTGCTCGTCACCCAGCGCCGCCACCGACGAGACCTGGACCTCACCGCCGAGGGCGAGGATGCCGACCGCTGGCTCGACGTCGCCCAGGCCTTCGCCGGCCCGCCCGGACCCGGCCGCGCACCGAAGGGGAGCGCCGCATGACCGACCCGTGGGAGACCGACGAGCGGCGCGCCCTGCGCGAGCTGGCGCGCGACGTCGTCGCCAAGGAGATCGCCCCCCACGTCGAGCAGTGGGAGACCGACGGCGAGCTGCCGCGCGAGCTGCACAAGACGTTCGCCGACGCCGGCCTGCTCGGCGTCTCCTTCCCCGAGCCGATGGGCGGCGGCGGGGGAGACGCCATCGACTCGGCGATCCTGTCCGAGGAGATCATCCTCGGCGGCGGCTCCGGCGGCGTCGTCGCGGGGCTGATGACGCACGGCATCGCGATCCCGCACATCGCCCGGAACGGCTCGCCCTACCTGGTCGACCGCTACGTGAAGCCCACCCTGGCCGGCGAGCTGATCGGCGCGCTCGCCGTCACCGAGCCCGGCGGCGGCTCGGACGTCGCGCGGATCCGGACGAGGGCGGTCCGGGACGGCGACGCGTACGTCGTGAACGGCTCGAAGACCTTCATCACCAGTGGCGTACGAGCCGACTTCGTCACGGTCGCCGTGCGCACGGGAGGCGAGGGCCACGGGGGCATCTCGCTGCTGGTGGTCGACAAGGGGACGCCGGGCTTCACCGTGGACCGGCGGCTGGACAAGATGGGCTGGCGCTGCTCGGACACCGCCGAGCTCGGCTTCGCCGACGTCCGCGTGCCGGTCGAGAACCTCGTCGGGCAGGAGAACGAGGGCTTCGTCCAGATCATGCAGCAGTTCCAGTCGGAACGGCTCGGGCTGGCCGTCCAGGCGTACGCGACGGCGCAGCGCTGCGTCGACCTGACCATCCCGTGGGTGCGGGAGCGGGAGACCTTCGGTCGGCCGCTGTCCAGCCGGCAGGTGGTGCGGCACCGGGTCGCGGAGATGGCCCGCAAGGCGTGGGTCGCGAAGGCGACGACGCGGGCCGCGATGGCGGCCTGGCAGGCGACGGGCGCCGCGGTGCTCGAGGTGTCGATGGCGAAGAACACCGCGTGCCAGCTGTGCGACGAGGTGGTCGACGACGCGGTGCAGCTGTTCGGCGGGACGGGCTACCTGCGCGACAGCGAGGTCGAGCGGCACTACCGCGACAGCCGCATCCTGCGGATCGGCGGCGGCACCGATGAGATCATGAACGAGGTCATCTCGAAGCTGCTGCCGCTGTAGGAGCACCGACGATCTTCGTCATGTGGTGGCGCGACATACGGTGCGGCGCCCCACATGACGAAGATCAGCGCGGAGCTCAGCTCAGGTCGTCGGCGTCCGCCTTGGCGGCCTCCGTGTCAGAGGCGGCGCCGTCAGCCTCGCGCTCGAACGCGCCCTCGACCTCGAGGTCGCTGCTCGTGGCGTCGGCGACCTGGTCGGCCAGCTCCTTGTCGTCCACGCCCTCGCCGGCGGGGCGGGTGGTGCCTGCACTGGTGGCCGGCTGCTCGCTCATGGGAGTTCCTCTCGGGACAGGGAAGATCGGTCGTGGAGGCCCCTACCCGGCAGC
>SCTD01000072.1 GCA_004299215.1 Frankiales bacterium
CCGCGACGCAGCGGTCGCAGATCCGCTCGCGGGTCGGCTACATGCCGGAGCACTCCTGCCTGCCGACCGACATGTCCGCGCAGGACCTGTGCATCCACCTGGCCCGGCTGCGCGGGTTGCCCCGGCGGGACGCGCTGCGCCGCGCGTCGGAGGTGCTCTTCGCCGTCGGGCTCGAGGAGGAGCGGAACCGGCTGGTCGACACCTACTCCCTCGGCATGCGCCAGCGGGCCAAGCTCGCGCAGGCGCTCGTGCACGGACCGGACCTCGTGGTGCTGGACGAGCCGACCTCCGGCCTCGACCCGGCCGGCCGCGCGGAGATGCTGGCGATCCTGCGGCACCTGTCCCGCGACCTCGGCATCCAGGTGCTGCTCTCGTCCCACGTGCTCGAGGACATCGAGCGCACCTGCGACGAGGTGGTCGTGCTCGCCTCCGGCCGCGTCTCGGCACAGCAGGAGGTCGCCGGGCGGCAGGGCAGCGGACCGGTGCGCATCTCGGTGACGGGTGACCCCGAGGTCTTCGCCGACCTGCTCCGCGCCGACGGGCTGGACGCGGTCGTGGAGGCCGGGCGGGTGCTGCTGCCGTCGGCGCGACGGCCCGAGCTGCGGCAGGTGCGCGACGTCGCGGTCTCCGCCGGGATCGGCATCACCTCGCTGGTCGACGCCGCGAACGCGCTCGAGGACGCTGTCGTCGGAGCGATGGCATGAGCGACCAGCCGATGGCGCGCACCGAGGCCGCGACGCTCTACGACGTCCGCTACTCGCGCTACGCCGGCGCGCGCGAGTCGCGGCTGCGGAGCGTGCTGGCGCTGACCCGCTCGTCGGCGACCCGCGCCCTCGGGCTGCGCCGCACGACCGGGGCGAAGGTGTGGCCGTTCCTGCTCGTCGCGGCGGCGCACCTGCCGGTCATCGCCGCGGTCGGCGTGCCGCTGCTCTTCGACGGCGCGCCCGATCCGCTCGAGATCATGCCGTTGGCACAGCTGCCCGTGTTCACCATCTCGGTGACCATCGCCTTCGCGGCGACGACCATCCCGTCGCTGCTCACCCGCGAGCGACGCGACCGGGTGCTCAGCCTCTACTTCTCGACCGCGCTCTCGCCGTGGGAGTACCTCGCCGGCAAGGTCCTCGCCGCGATCGCGCTGATGTCGCTGGTGACGGTCGCCCCCCTGGTGCTGCTGGTGCTCGGCTCGATCGCCACGTCCGAGACGCCGCTCGACGCGCTGCGCGACGACGGCTCGGGCATCCTGCTGGTGCTGCTCGGCGGGCTGGTGATCGCGAGCTGGTTCGCCGCGCTCGGCCTGATCGCCGGAGCCCTCACGGCCAAGCGCATCTTCGCCATCGGCGGGCTGCTCGCGGTGCTGCTCGTGACCCCGATCGTCTTCAACCTGCTCGGCGAGCTGACCGACTCGGACGGCCTCCGGGTCGGCGACCTCGCGACGACGCCGCTGCGCGCCGCGGACGGGCCGCTGCCGGGCGAGTCGTCCTTCGCCGACGAGGGCGGCAACCCGGCGACCGGTCTGGTGTGGACGATGGTCGGCGGCGTGCTGGTCCTCGCCGGAGCGGTGCTCTCCTACCGCTACACGCACGAGGACGCCGCATGACCGCGGCGCTCGAGGTCCGCAACGTCTCGAAGTGGTTCGGCGACACCGTCGCGCTCTCCGACGTCTCCTTCGAGTCCTCGCCGGGTGTCGTGGGCCTGCTCGGTCACAACGGCGCCGGCAAGTCGACGCTCTTCGGGTTGCTGGCCGGCTTCAGCTCCCCCAGCCAGGGGACGGTGCGCGTGCTCGGCCTCGACCCCCGGGACGATCCCTCGGTGCACGCCCGGATGGGACTGGTCCCCGACGGCGAGGGGCTCTGGCCGTTCCTCACCGCGCGGCAGACCGTCGAGCTGCTCGCCCGGCACCGGGGAGTCACGGCGTACGAGAAGGCTGCCGCCGCCGCGCTCTCGACCGTGGGCCTCGTGGAGGCCGCGGACCGCAAGGTCGCCGGGTTCTCCAAGGGGATGCGGCAGCGGGTCCGCCTCGCGCAGGCCCTCGCGCACGACCCCGAGGTGCTGCTCATGGACGAGCCGCTCAACGGCCTCGACCCGGCGCAGCGCCGCGCGGACGTCGACCTGGTGCGCGAGCTCGGCGGCTCCGGTCGGACCGTGCTGGTCTCCTCGCACATCCTGGCCGAGGTCGAGCGGATGGCCGACCGGGTCCTGGTCGTCGTCAACGGCAGGCTCGTCGCCGAGGGCACCCCGGCCGGGGTGCAGGAGCTGCTCGCGCAGTCGGCCCGCACCGTCCGCGTGGAGACCGACGATCCCCGCAAGCTGGCCGGGCTGCTGCTCCGCGAGGCGCACGTCGACTCGGTCGGCATCGACGAGCACGCGGTCGTGGTGCACACCTCCGACGGGGCGCAGCTCGCGGTGCAGCTCCCCCAGCTGGCGGCCAAGGCACGGATCCTGCTGCTCCGCGTCATCCCGATCGGCGAGGACCTGGAGAGCGTCTTCACCCGGCTCACCGCCTCGGCCCGGGGAGCCGGCCGATGACCCTGCTCGAGCTGTCGCTGCGGTCCGTCGTCCGCGGGAAGCGCGTCATCGCCGTCGTCCTGCTGCCGGTGCTGGTCGGGTTCGTCGCGGTGATGCTCGCGGTGACGGCGGGCGCGTCCGACCGCTCCGACGCCTACGCCACCCTCGGCGGCGAGCTGCTCGTCCTGGTGCTCGCGCTGGTCGGGCTGGTGCTGGGGGTCAACGCGTTCGGCGACGAGCGCGACGAGGGGACCCTCGGCCTGCTGCTCGCGACGACGGTGCCGCGGCCGCGGATCGTGCTCACGAAGTACGCCGCCGCCTTCGCGGTGACCTGGATCGCCTGCCTGCCGGCGACCCTTGGCTGCCTGTGGCTCGCGACCGCGACGGACCTGTCGTTCGGGACCGCCGTCTGGAGCCTGCTGCTGACCAGCCTGCTGGCCGCTGCGGCGTACTCCGCCGTCTTCGTCCTGCTCTCCCTCGTCCTGCGGCGCGCGATCCTCGTCGGGCTCGCCTACCTCGTGCTCTGGGAGGGGCTGCTGGCGGGGGCCACCACCGCCTTCCGCAACCTGTCGGTCGGGGCCTACGCGTCGCGCGTCGCAGCCGCGCCGTGGGACGACCCGCCGTTCGACGTCGCGGACGTCGCGGTGGGGGTCGCCGCGGTCGTGCTCGTCCTGGTCACGGTGGCCACCGTCGCCGCTGCCGCCTGGCGGCTGCCCCGCGCGCACGTGTGATCTAGCGTCGTACGAGTGACTCTTCCCCGTACCGCCGTCATCGGTGCCGGCTCCTCCGGCATGGTGGCGCTCAAGGCGCTGGTCGCCGCGGGCGTGCCCGTCGTCTGCTTCGAGAAGGGCGACCGGGTCGGCGGCAACTGGGTCTTCCGCAACACCAACGGGATGAGCGCGTCCTACCGCTCGCTGCACATCAACACCTCGCGCGAGCGGATGGAGTACAGCGACTTCCCGATGCCGACGTCCTATCCGGACTTCCCGCACCACACGCACATCGCCGAGTACTTCGAGGCGTACGTCGACCACTTCGACCTGCGGCGGCACATCAGGTTCTCGACCGGGGTGGCGCACGCGGCTCAGCGCGAGGGCGGCGGCTGGAGTCTCACACTGGACGACGGGTCGGTCGAGGAGTTCGACGCGCTGATCGTCGCGAACGGCCACCACTGGGACCCGCGCTGGCCCGAGCCGGCGTTCCCGGGCGCTGACGGCTTCCCCGGGGTGCAGCTGCACGCGCACTCCTTCGAGGACAACACCGAGTGGCGCGACCTGTCCGTCCTCGTGGTGGGGATGGGCAACTCCGCGATGGACATCGCGGTGGAGGCCTCCTGGGTGGCGTCACGGACCTACCTGTCGGCGCGCACCCCGGTGCACGTCGTCCCGAAGTACGTCTTCGGTCGCCCGCTGGACCAGATCGAGTCGCCCGCTCTCGCCCGGCGGCTGCCGTGGAAGGTGCGGCAGAAGATCACCAGCCGGATGTTGAAGGCGGTCGTCGGCGACCTGTCCCGCTACGGGCTGCGCCAGCCAGAGCACGGCTTCCTGCAGGCGCACGCGACGGTCAGCGACACGATCCTGTCGCGGCTCTCGCACGGTGCCGTCATCCCGAAGCCGAACCTCGTCCGCTTCGCCGGCTCGACCGCGGTCTTCGAGGACGGCTCGTCCGCGCACGTCGACGTGGTCGTCTACTGCACCGGATACAAGATCACCTTCCCGTTCTTCGACACCGAGCTGGTGAGCGCGCCGGACAACCGGATCTCGCTCTACAAGCGCGTGTTCCACCCGACCATCCCGGGGCTCGCCTTCATCGGGCTGGTGCAGCCGCTCGGCGCGATCATGCCGATCGCCGAGGAGCAGGGGCGGCTGGTCGCGGACTGGCTCGTCGGCCGCTACGCGCTGCCGACCGGTCCGGAGATGGCGGCGTCGATGGCGGCCGACGACGAGGCAGTGCGCCGGCGCTACATCGGCTCGAAGCGGCACACCATCCAGGTCGACTTCGACCTCTACCTGCACGAGCTCCGGGCGGAGCGTGCCGAGGGAGCGAAGCGGGCGTCGATCCCGGCGCCCTGAGCCCGGCCCCGGCCCCGCCCCCGCCGCCCCCGCCGCGCCGCTCCCCGGCCCGGCCGTGATCAACGCCGTTCTTCGGCACGTCCTGCGTAAGGGGACCGCGCTGAGGGCCGGCATGCGGCGGGCGCACTCTGATCGGGCACACGTCATGCCGGCCGCGCGGTGACTGTCCGGTGTGGTCGTCACGGTCCCTGCCCCCGGCGGACGGTGCCGGTCCGGGTCGGTGGACAAGCACGCTCCGCGACGAGCTCCGCCGCACGGTCCGGCGACACCACGTGGGGCGGCCTCGCGCCCGGCTCGGGCGGCCTCGCGCCGGCCTCGGGCCGGCCACGGGTAGGCGTCGGGCCCGGCCTCGGGCCCGGCCACCGGCCGAGCGTCAGGGGTGACAACCACGTCGGACAGTCACCGCGCAACCGGCACCGACACCTGCGGCCAGCCGGCCCGGCGCCCACCCGACCCGGCGCCCACCCGACCCTGCGCCCGACCCGGCGCCCACACGGCCCGGCGCCAGCCCAGCGCACACCCAGCCCAGCGCCCGGCCCGGCGCCCGCCCGACCCGGCGTGCCCGCGCCCGGCGCCCGCGCCGACTCGCCTCAGCCGCTCTAGTGCCCGCAGCTGCAGGCGGG
>SCTD01000007.1 GCA_004299215.1 Frankiales bacterium
CCTCGAGACCGTCCCGACGCGCACGGGAGAGCGGCTCGACGAGATGGCCGAGCGGCTCTCGGCGACCGTCTCGGAGAAGGTCGAGGGGCTCGGGCAGGACATCCGGACGACCGTCGACGCTGCGCTCGCCCGCGAGGCCGAGACGGCGGCGGCGTCGCAGAGCGCCCTCGACGACGCACGCGGGGCGCTCGAGTCCCGGATCGCGATGCTCGAGGACGTCCTGGACGGGCTGAGCGAGCGGCTGGAGGCGCTGGCGCGCGACGGCGCCAGCACCACGACCGACAAGCTGGAGACGCTGACCACCAGCGTCCGCGACCTCGACCGGCGCATCGCCGACGAGGGACGCGACTCCGCCGAGCTGCTCGTCGGGCGCCTGCGCGACGTCACGGACAGCCGGCTGACCGAGATGGAGACGACGGTCTTCGACCGGCTGTCCGACGCGCTCCGGATCCGCAACGACGAGCTGCGCCGCGACGTGCTGGCCGCGCTGGAGGCGGCCCGCGCCGAGGCCGAGGAGAGCCGTACGGCCGTCACCGAGCTGGCCGCGACGGTCCGCAGCGCGCTGGACGGCTTCGGGGCGGTCCTGGACCGGTCGCTGTCCGGCCTGGGGGAGTCGGTCACGGGCGCGCTGGGCGAGGGCCGCGAGCAGACCCGGACCGAGCTCGACGAGCTGTCGCAGCGCTTCTCGACGTCGGTGGGGGCGCTGCGCAGCGACCTCGTCGCCCGCGACGACATCGCCGCCGGCCAGCTCGCCGGGATGCAGACCGCCGTCGAGTCGCGCATCGAGGCCGTGCGCTCGCAGGTCACCGCGGCGATGAGCACGCTGCGCGGCGACGTGGCGAGCGAGATCGGCAGCCTGTCGCCGCGCCTCGAGGAGATGGCGGTCGCCGGCACCGCGACCGGCGACTCGCTCAGGGAGCTGCGGGCGGACGTGCTCGCGACGGTCTCCGAGCTGCGTGACCGCGTGGTCGCCGTGAACGAGGAGAGCGTCGCGACGCTGCGCGCGGCCATGGCCGAGACGCGCGCCGGCGTGGTCGAGACCACCGCGGCGCTGCGCGACCAGGTGCTGGCGCAGGTCGCCGAGCAGTACTCCGGGGTGGCGGAGCGGCTGGCGGCGCTGGCTGCCGATGTCACCGGGAGCACGGCGAGCACCCGCGAGAGCACCGAGCGGGTCGCGGCGCTGGCCGGCGTCAGCGACGAGGTGCGTCGCACGCTCGACACGCTGACCGGGACCGTCCGGACCACCACCGACGCCCTCCGCGACGACCTGGTGACCCGCTCCGACGAGCAGCTCTCCGAGCTGATCGAGCGGTTCGCCGGGCTGCGCGCGACGCTCGACGAGCGGGTGGGTGCCCTCGAGACGACCGTGCGCAGCCGCAACGCCGCCCTGGAGGCGACGGTCGGCGACAAGACGACCGCGCTCGCGCAGGACGTCGCCGCGCGCGTCGCCGAGCTGGCGGAGCTCGTCGGCGACCGGACCACCCGGCTGTCCGACGACGTCACCTCGCTCGGCCAGGTGGTGTCGGCGAGCAAGGACAGCACCCGCGAGGCGGGGGAGCGGCTGCTCGGCCTGATGGACCTGGCCCGGTTGCAGCGCGAGGAGCTCGACGAGCGCCTCGACGTCGTCCGCGACGACGTCGTCGAGGCGACGCGCGACCTGCGCAAGGAGCTCCTGGACCGTACGAAGGAGCAGATCGCAGCGCTGACCGAGCGGCTGACGGTGCTCGACACCACGGTCGACGAGAGCTCGACGGACGTCGTCGAGCGGCTCGACGCGCTCGGCGAGACCGTGGCGGGCTCGACGAAGGCCGTCGAGCGGGCCACCGCCGGCGTCGCCCAGACCGGGGACGCCGCGGACGCTCTCGTCGAGGTCGTCGAGGGCTTCCGGTCCGAGTGGCCGACACGGACCTTCGAGGTCGTCCAGGGCGCCAAGGCGGTCGCCGAGGCCGTCGTCGCCGACGTGCGCGCCGAGGTGGAGCGCCAGCTGGAGCTGGTGCGGTCCGAGCTCGGCCGCGCCACGGAGGAGGTCGGCGTGGCCCGCGACGGGCTGCACTCCGGGACCGACCGGCTGTCGCGGGCGGCGAAGGTGCTCGTGGCGTACCTCGAGCAGCGCGACCGGCTGCTGGAGGCCGAGCGCGACAAGGTGCTGCACGACGTGCTGGACAGCTTCGCCTCCGGACTGTCCTCGAAGGAGCGCACGGCGCTGGCCGGGCGCGTGGGCGACGCCGTCGCGCGTCGGCGGGACGCGCGCGACGCGGAGCGGTTCCGCTCCGCGGTCGGGACGCCGACGTCACCGGTGACCGACGTCCCGGAGGAGCTGCTCAAGCTCGTGCCGGAGGACGCGGCGGCAGCGGCAGCGGCGGCCCGCGAGGCGCGCGCCCGCAAGGCCGAGGCGACCCGGCCGGCCGAGCCACCGGCCAAGGCCCGGGGCTCGCTGGCCACCCCGGTCGCGCCGGCCAAGCGCCCGGCCAAGGTCGTGAGCGCCGCACCGGCCAAGCGCGTGCCGCCGCCGGAGGCCCCTGCCGCCCCACCCGCCGAGGCGCCGGCCAAGCAGGCGCCGGCTGCGAAGCAGGCGTCGCCGGCGAAGAAGGCGCCCGCCAAGAAGGCGCCCGCTGGAAAGAAGGCTGCGCCGGCGAAGAAGGCGCCCGCCAAGAAGTCGGCTGCCGCGAAGAAGACACCTGCCACGACGTCCCCGGCAACCACGTCCCCGTCTCGAGCGGACGGGCGCGGTCGCGGGCGGCTGGACACCATGCCGGAGGTGCCGAGCGTCCAGGTCGCGCTGGACGCCGCGTCCTCGCCGGCGGACCAGCCCACGTCGGAGCAGCGGAAGCCGGAGCAGCGGAAGCCCGCGACCCCACCCGCGCAGCCAGCCGCGCCGTCCGGCCCGAGCGGGGGGTCGCCGGACCGTGCCGACGCGTCCGCGGCGGAGCCCGCGACGCCGGCTCCGAAGGTCGAGCGCACCACGTGGCAGCCGCAGCCGGCGAAGGCAGCGACCGCGGTGCCGCCGCC
>SCTD01000073.1 GCA_004299215.1 Frankiales bacterium
GCAAGGGGCGCACCGCCTTCGGCAAGCCGATCGGCAGCTTCCAGCACAACCGCTTCGTGCTGGCCGAGATGGCCACCGAGATCGAGATCGCCCGGCACTACATCGACAAGGCCGTCCTCGCGCTCAACGCGGGCGAGCTCACCGTGCAGGACGCCGCGATGGCGAAGTGGTGGACGACCGAGCTGCAGAAGCGGGTCGTGGACCAGTGCGTGCAGCTGCACGGCGGCTACGGCTACATGCTGGAGTACCCGGTCGCCAAGGCCTTCATCGACTCGCGCGTGCAGACCATCTACGGCGGCACGACCGAGGTCATGAAGGAGATCATCGGCCGGTCGCTCGGTGTCTGAGCCGCGCACGCCGATCGACGGCGTCCGCGCCCACCTGCGCTCGATGGTCGGGCGCATCGACGACGACGTGCTGCCGCCGCACTACCCGACCTGCCTGGGCTGCGGTCCCGACGCCGAGCAGGGCTACCACCTGCAGGTGCGCCGCGAGGGCGACGAGATGGTGGCCGAGCACGTCTTCGAGACGCGGCACTCGGGCGCGCCGGGGATCGCGCACGGCGGTGCGGTCGCGACCGTGGTCGACGACGTCCTGGGCTTCATGCTCTACGTCGCGCTCGTCCCCGGGGTCACCCGCAAGCTCGAGGTGGAGTACCTCAAGCCGGTGCTCATCGGAGTGCCCTACTCCATCCGCGCCAAGGTCGACGAGATCGACGGCCGCAAGCTGTGGTTCTCCTGCAGCTGCACCGATCCCGAGGGCGTCGAGACCTTCCGCGCCAAGGGGCTGTTCCTCACCGTCGGGCTCGAGCACTTCGCCCAGGGCAGCTCCTCCGGCGGCGGCCTGGACCCGGTGGCGCCGTAGCCGGTGGCGCGCGCTCACCCGGAACGCCGCACGCGGAGGACGAGCGGACGGAACAGGGAGGGCTCACGGAGTGGCGTGAGGGTGAGCCGCGCTCCACAACCGATCTTCGTGGCCTCAAGATCGGTTGTGGAGGGCGGTCCCGGCCTCTGCAACGGCCCGAGCAGTGCGTCGTCGGCCGCCCGGTGGCGAATGGAGCGCTGTCCGTAAGACACACCGGTATGTCGTACGGACGACGCTCCGCTCGGCGGAGCGACGGGGTCAGGAGCGGTCGGCCAACCGTTGCCAGGCGCCCGGGGCGATCTCGGCGATCAGCAGGAAGCGGCCGTCCCCGTCCGGGCGCAGCACCACGGCGCCGCCTTCCTCGGGGGTCGCGTCGACGGCGAGCCGCAGGTTGGTGACGTGCCCGACCAGGACCGTGTTCCCCTCGGAAGGCTCGTCGGACAGCAGCTCCCGCAGTCGCGCCTCGGCCCTCTCCTCGCCGTCCGCGCCCTCCGGGATCGGCAGCAGCGCGTCGTCGCGCTGGACGCGGCCGAAGGCGAGCTCGGCCGTGTCGGCGGTCCGGCAGTAGGGGCTCGCGCGGACCTCGCCGACCGGGATGCGCATCGACTGGACGGCCTGCCCG
>SCTD01000074.1 GCA_004299215.1 Frankiales bacterium
CTTGCGGATGTTGCCGGCGGGGGAGATGTGGTCGGTCGTGACCGAGTCGCCGAGCTTCGCGAGCACCCTCGCGCCGACGATGTCGGTCAGCGGCTCGGGCTCGCGCCCCATGCCGTCGAAGTACGGGGGCTTCCGGACGTAGGTCGAGCTCGGGTCCCAGGTGAACGAGTCGCCCTGCGGCACCTCGATCGCCTTCCAGCGCTCGGTGCCGGCGAAGACGTCGGAGTACGACGCGGCGTACATCTCGCTGGTGATCGCCTCGCCGACGACGGCCGCGACGTCCTGCGGCGACGGCCAGATGTCCTTGAGGAACACGTCGTTGCCGTCGCTGTCCTGCCCGAGCGGCTCGGTCGTGATGTCGACGTCCATCGAACCGGCCAGCGCGTAGGCGACGACCAGCGGCGGCGACGCCAGGTAGTTCATCTTGATGTCGGGGTTGATGCGTCCCTCGAAGTTGCGGTTGCCCGAGAGCACCGACACCACAGCCAGGTCACCCTCGTTGACCGCGGCGCTGACCTCCTCGGGCAGCGGGCCGCTGTTGCCGATGCAGGTCGTGCAGCCGTAGCCGACGGTCTGGAAGCCGAGCTTGTCGAGGTAGGGGCTGAGGCCCGCCTTCTCGTAGTAGTCGGTGACCACCTTGGAGCCGGGCGCGAGGGTGGTCTTGACCCACGGCTTGCTCGAAAGACCCTTCTCCACAGCGTTCTTCGCGAGCAGACCGGCGCCGACCATGACGTACGGGTTGCTCGTGTTGGTGCAGCTCGTGATCGCGGCGATCGCCACGTGGCCGTGGTCGATGGTGACCTGCTCGCCGCTGGCGAGGGTGGCCGGGACGGGGTTGCTCGGGCGGTCCTGCGCGGGGTTGCCGGCGCCGTTGTGCGGCGCGGGGGAGGCGTCGCCGTTCGTCCCCGGCGCGATCGGGTCGGAAGCGGGGAAGGACTCCGCGCTCGCCTCGTCGACGCCGGTCGGCTGCGGCGGCGTGGTGACCTTCGTTGTCGCGTAGTCGGCCAGCGCGGTGCGGAACATCGCCTTGGCGTCGGACAGCGGCACCCGGTCCTGCGGACGCTTCGGGCCGGCCAGCGACGGCACGATCGTCGACAGGTCGAGCTCGACCCGCTCCGAGTAGCGCGGCTCGGCCGACGGGTCGTGCCAGAGGCCCTGCTCCTTCGCGTACGCCTCCACGAGCGCGACCTGCTCCTCGCTCCGGCCGGTGAGCCGCAGGTAGGCCAGGGTCTCGTCGTCGAGCGGGAAGATGGCGCAGGTCGAGCCGTACTCCGGGCTCATGTTGCCGATCGTCGCGCGGTCGGCGAGCGGGACGTTGCCGACGCCGGGGCCGTAGAACTCGACGAACTTGCCGACCACGCCCTGCTTGCGCAGCAGCTCGGTGACGGTGAGGACGAGGTCCGTGGCGGTGGCACCCGCCGGCAGCTCGCCGGTGAGCTTGAAGCCGACGACCTTCGGGATGAGCATCGACACCGGCTGCCCGAGCATCGCGGCCTCGGCCTCGATGCCGCCGACACCCCAGCCGAGGACGCCCAGGCCGTTGATCATGGTGGTGTGCGAGTCGGTCCCGACGAGGGTGTCGGGGTAGGCCTGGCCGTTGCGCGTGAAGACGACGGTGGCCAGCCGCTCGAGGTTGACCTGGTGCACGATCCCGGTCTCCGGCGGGACGACCTTGAAGTCCTCGAACGCCGTCTGGCCCCACTTCAGGAACTCGTAGCGCTCGCGGTTGCGCTCGTACTCCAGCGCGCTGTTGAGGCCGAGAGCCTCCTTGCTGCCGAAGAAGTCGGCGATGACCGAGTGGTCGATGACCAGCTCGGCCGGAGCCAGCGGGTTGATCCTCCTGGGGTCGCCGCCGAGGTCGGCCATCGCCTCGCGCATCGTCGCCAGGTCGACGATGCAGGGCACGCCGGTGAAGTCCTGCATGAGCACGCGCGCCGGCGTGAACTGGATCTCGGTGTCCGGCTCGGCGCTCGGGTCCCAGCCGGCGATCGCGCGGATCGAGTCGGCGGTGGTGTTCGCGCCGTCCTCGGTGCGGAGCAGGTTCTCGAGCAGCACCTTGAGGCTGTACGGGAGATCGCCTGCGCCGTCGACCTTGTCGAGGCGGAAGATCTCGTACGACGCTCCGCCCACGTCGAGCGTGCTGCGTGCGCCGAAGCTGTCCTGGCTGGCCATGGTGCTGCTCCTTCAGTCGATGCGGGTCACGCTAGTGGGGGTGCGGACGGCTGCTTCCACGAGGTCGAGCACGCCGTCCAGGTGGGCGAGCGGCATGCCCGAGGCGATGCTGCTGACCAGCCCGTCGAAGACGAGCCGGAGGTAGTCGACGAGCAGGGCGACGGGGACGTCGCTGCGCACGACGCCCGCCTCGCGCTGGCGCTCGAGCCGCTCGGCCGTGGCCCGGGTGATCGCCTCCTGCCGCTCAGCCCAGGACGCGGCGAACCCCGGGTCGGTGCGCAGCCGGCGGCGTACCTCGAGCTGCACGCCGAGCCACCCGGCGTCCTTGTCGCGCAGGTCGCGCATGACCTGGACCAGGCCGGCCTCCGCGACCACCTCGGCCGTGCGCGCGGCGTCGTCCTCGGCGAGCGCCAGGAACAGCGCCTCCTTGTCGCGGAAGTGGTGGAAGATCGCGCCCCTGCTCAGCCCGGTCTCGGCCTCGAGCACCTTCACCGTCGCGCCCTCGTACCCGTGCCGAGCGAACGCCCGGCGGGCGGCCGCGAGGATCGCACCGCGGCGGGCGGCCAGCTCCTGCTCCGACACCTTGGGCACGCACCTACGCTAGCAGAAAACCGTACGTCCGTCTTGTTTCCCCCCTCGCCACAGCCGGTCACGGCGACGGGGTCTACGGTGCGCGCCATGGGGCTCTGGACGGATCACGTCGTGCCGCGTATCGCGACCGCGGCTCTCGGTACGGCGCAGGTGCGCGCGATGCGGGAGCGCGTCTGCGCGGGGCTGTCCGGCGAGGTCGTCGAGATCGGTTTCGGCTCGGGACTGAACGTGCCGCACTACCCGGCGGCCGTGACGCGTGTCGAGGCCGTGGAGCCGTCCGACGTCGGCTGGAGGCTGGGGGCGGAGCGGCTGGCCGCGGCCCCGGTGCCGGTCCGGCGCGCGGGGCTCGACGGGCAGAGGCTGCCGTTCGCCGATGACTCCTTCGACTGCGCGCTGTCGACGTTCACGATGTGCACGATCCCCGACCTCGGGGCCGCGCTGTCGGAGCTGCGCCGGGTGCTGCGTCCCGGCGGGAGGCTGCACTTCGTGGAGCACGGCAGGGCCCCGGACGTCTCGGTGCAGCGGTGGCAGCGGCGGATCGAGCCGCTCTACTCACCACTGGCGGGTGGGTGCCGGCTCAGCAGGCCGATAACCGAGCTGGTCGGCGCTGCCGGCTTCACCATCGAGCGGGTCGACGCCGGCTACGTGCCGAAGGACCCGAAGCCGTTCGGCTACGTGTACGAGGGCGTCGCCCGGAGCTGAGCCGGCCCGGGGCTGAGCCGGCCCGGACGCCACGACGCCGCCGGCCCGAGGGCCGGCGGCGTCGTGGTGCGTCCTGCGTCAGTAGACGCGGCGGCGGGTGCCCCCGAGCGGGACGAGGTTGAGGACCAGACCGACCACCAGCAGGATGACGCCGAGGGTGGTGAGGATCGAGGGCCCGACCAGCAGGCCGATGAGCAGGAGGATCAGGCCGAGGACGATCATGGGGGTTCTCCTTCGTGAGGGTCACGGTGCGTGCAGGGGGTCTCCCCGTTCGGTGAGCGGCTACGCCTCCTCAGCGCAACGTCCCCTTTGTCCGTTTCTCGGCCCGCAGGTCGGTGAGGTCGGCCAGCTGCACGGAGAGCCAGCGGCGCACGTCGTTGTGGTGCACCACCAGCGCGGCGTGCTCGCGCCGGTCGCGGCGCAGCTGCGGCGGCATGGTCAGGGCGGTGTGGAGCGCGTCGGCCTGCTGCGCGACGTCGAAGGGGTGCAGCGTCACGGCGAAGCGGCCCAGCTCGTCGTGCGCGCCGGTCGCCTCCGACAGCGCCAGCACCATGTCGCGCTCGTTGACGACGACGGCTTCCTTGGCGACCAGGTTCATGCCGTCAGCGACGGCGTTGACGACGAGGACGTCGCAGCGCCGGTACGCCGCCGTCGCCAGGGCCATGTCCGACGCGAGCCGGAGGTCCACGGGCTGCCAGTCGCCGGTGCCGAACCTCGCGTTCACCGAGGCCGCCGCCGCGCCGATCTCGGCGAGGTAGGCGGCGTACTCCGGCACGTCCTGCCGGCTGGGCTGCAGCAGCGCGAGGAACTGCACCTGCCCGTGCAGCTCGGGGTGCTCGGTGAGCAGCAGGTCGTAGGCCGTGAAGCCGCGGACGATGTTCTTGCTGGGGTCGGTGCGGTCCACCCGCAGGATCAGCTGGCCGCCGGCGAGCCGCTCGTCGAGGTCGACCAGGTGCTCGTCGCTGGCGTCGGTGTGGGCGACCTGCTCGAGTGCCTCGATGTCGATGCTGATGGGGTAGACGCGCACGTGCACCCGGCGACCCGGCACCTGCACGGTCATGTCGCTGAGGTCGACCGGGAGGCCGAGCAGCTCCTGCGCGCACAGGACGAACGCCCGGGCGTCGGCCCGGGTGTGGAAGGCCACGACGTCACAGCCCAGCAGGCCCAGCAGCAGCCGCTCGCGCATGTCGGGCGGCAGCACCCGCCAGGCGTCCGGCCCGGGCCAGGGGATGTGCACGAAGTGGCTCAGCACGGCGTCCGGGCAGCGGTCCCGGACCAGCTGACCGACCAGGTAGAAGTGGTAGTCGTGCAGCAGGACCAGCGCCTGCCCGCCGACCTTCTCGACCTGCTGGACGACGGCCTCCGCCGCCAGCTCGTTGGCGACGACGTAGCCCTCCTCGAAGGCCGCGCGCTCGACGCGTCCGATGGACGGGCTGCTCTTGAGGTCGTGCAGCCGGTGCTGGACGAACCACAGCAACGGGTTGGCGACGACGCCGTAGAACGGCTCGTGCACCTCCGGCGGGATCGGCACCAGCCGGACCGCCACCTCGCGCTCGGCGGGGTCGCCGTCGTCGAGCAGCCGCGGGGCGCCGTCCAGGGCCAGCCGCACGGGGGCGTCGCCGACCTCCTCGGCCACCACCGCGTCCTCGCCGCCGGCGGCCACGCAGACCCAGACCGCCTCGTCGAGGTGGCCGGCGAGCCCGGACAGGGCGGTGACCAGGCCTCCCGCTCCCCGGTCCAGGACGCGCTCGCCGGTGCGGGGGTCGAGCTCGAAGCCGACGGGGCCGCGGTGGGAGAGCAGGACGACGGGCAGGTCGGAGGTCAGCAGGTCGGCGGGGGCCACGCCTCGATCCTGCCCAGCCTCGGGCGAAGCAGACCGGTCAGGTCCAGACAACCGACTTCTTCAGGTCCTCGAGCTCGTCCACCAGGTAGCCGCTCAGCCGGTCCAGGTCGGGGACCAGCTCGCGGTCGGCGATCAGGCCGAAGTGCATGCCGTCCTCGTAGGACATCACGGTGATGTTCAGGCCCTGGCCGTCCGCGATCGCCGAGAGCGGGTAGTACTGCATGAGCCGGGCGCCGGCGTAGTACAGCGGCAGGTTCGGCCCGGGGACGTTCGAGATGATCAGGTTGAACGGGCTGAGCCACTCGACCAGCCGCAGGCGGGCCGCCATCCGCGCCGCCTGGCCGGCGAGCGCCGGCATCGCGAACTGCGTGACGTCGGAGAGCAGGTCGGCAGGCAGCGCGCCGTGCTGCTCCTTCGCCGCGCGCATGGCGGCGTGGCAGTGCATGAGGCGGTCGGCCGGCTCGGCGAGGTGGGTCGGCAGCGGGGCGGTCATGGTGGAGACGCGGTTGCCACCGGTGCCCTTCTGCTCCTCGGTGCGCACCGAGACGGGCACGGCGGCGATCAGCGGCCCGTCCGGCAGCGCCGCATGGTCCACCAGCCAGCGCCGGAGCGCGCCGGCGCACAGCGCCATCACCACGTCGTTGACGGTGGCGCCGCCGGCGTTCTTGATCTCCTTGACGTCGGCCAGCGGGACGGTGCAGAACGCCCAGCGGCGGTGCGGTCCGACCGGCCGGTTGAAGGGCGTACGAGGCGCGCGCAGGCCGGTCTGCGACAGCACCGCGCTCTGGCCCCGGCGCGGGAGGAAGCGGTCGACGACGGGCAGGCTGGGCCGGGCCGGGCTCATCGCGAGACCGGGCAGCGAGCGGGCGAGGG
The DNA here is from genome assembly GCA_004299215.1 of Frankiales bacterium. Lineage (GTDB taxonomy): Bacteria > Actinomycetota > Actinomycetes > Mycobacteriales > SCTD01 > SCTD01. Next base: position 6,182 of record SCTD01000074.1, read on the forward strand.
CGGCGCTGACCCGGGCGGCACGCACCGGCTGACCGGCCAGCGTCAGCAGGCTGCGGGCGAGCAGCCCGACGCTGTTCGGCTGCTGGTCGGCCTCCCACGGCGGGACCTCGCCGAGGTCGCGGCCCTCGGGCGCGAGGTCGAGGACGGCAGCCAGGATGTCGTTGCCGGAGACGCCGTCGATGGCCGCGTGGTGGACCTTCGTGTAGACCGCCATCCGGCCGCCGGAGAGCCCGGAGATCAGGTAGAGCTCCCACAGCGGGCGGCGACGGTCGAGCGGGCGGGCGTGCAGCCGGGCGGCCTGCTCTGCCAGCTGGCGGTCGTCACCGGGGGCCGGCAGCGCCAGCTCGCGGACGTGGAACTCGATGTCGAAGTCCGGGTCCTCGATCCAGTACGGCTGGTCGAACCCGAAGGGCACCTCGGCCAGCCGGCGGCGGAACGGCGGGACGAGGTGCAGCCGTTCGCCGATGACCTTCTGGAGCCGCTCCAGGGTCAGCGGCTCCGGCGCGGTCGACGGGTCGATGACGCAGACGCTCCCGACGTGCCCGTAGACCGATGAGGTCTCCATGGCGAGGAAGGCGGCGTCGAGGCCGG
>SCTD01000075.1 GCA_004299215.1 Frankiales bacterium
GAAGAAGGCGCCCGCGAAGAAGGCAGCGGCCGAGAAGTCGCCGGCGAAGAAGGCACCGGCCAGACGCGTCGCTGCGACCGAGTCCTCCCCGCGTCGCATCGTCGCGGGCGGCGTCCTCACCCCGACCAGGCGCGCCGCGCCGGCCCCGGAACCCAACGGCAGCGGACCGACGGTGGCGCCTGCGGTCGCGCCCGCCCCGGGTGTCGCCGCGGTGCGGAAGGTCGCGCCCCCCGGCGGGCGTTCCTCCTGACGTGACCAGCATCCTCGTCGTCGACAACTACGACAGCTTCGTGTTCAACCTGGTGCAGTACCTCGGGCAGCTCGGGGCCGAGACCGTCGTCCGCCGCAACGACGAGATCACCGCCGATGACGCGGACGGCTTCGACGGCGTGCTGCTGTCACCCGGTCCCGGCACCCCCGAGGCCGCCGGGGTGAGCGTCGAGATGGTCGGCGCCTGCGAGGACAAGGGCATCCCGCTGCTCGGGGTCTGCCTGGGCCACCAGGCCATCGCGGTGGCGCACGGCGCGACGGTCGGTCGCGCAGCCGAGCTGCTGCACGGCAAGACGAGCGAGGTCGAGCACTCCGGTGCCGGCGTGCTGCACGACCTGCCGTCGCCGTTCACGGCGACGCGCTACCACTCCCTCGCGGTCGAGGAGTCCACGCTGCCGCCGGAGCTCGCGGTGACCGGCCGCACCCCGAGCGGCGTCGTCATGGCGATCCGGCACCGGGACAAGCCGATCGAGGGCGTGCAGTTCCACCCGGAGTCGGTCCTGACGGAGGGCGGCCACACCCTGCTCGCCACCTGGCTGCGCGCCTGCGGCGACACCCGGGCGGCGACCCTCGCCCCCGAGCTCGCCGCCAAGGTCGAGGCCCAGCGGCTCGCCGCGTTCGGCTGACCCGCGCGCCCCCCCCCGCAGGCGTCCGTCGGCGCTACGGGGTCGGGCTGGGGCTCGGCTCCGGGGAGGCCGACGGCCCGGGCGACGGGCCGGAGGTCGGCTCACCCGACGGCTCGGCCGAGGGCGACGGCGCCGGGGACGGCGGGGGCTGCGACACCACGATGACCACGGTGCTGCCGCGCGGAGCGAGGGTGTTCACCGGCGACTGGTCGAGCACGATGTCCGGCGGACCCGGGTCGGCCCGCGGCGTGATGCCGACGGAGAAGCCCGCGCGCTGCAGCAGCTCGGCCGCTTCCTGCACCGTCTTGCGGCGCACGTCGGGCACCTGGATGTTGCCGCTCGCGACGGTGAGCGTCACCTCCGACGACGCCGGCACCTGCGACCCGGGCTGCGGGCTGATCCCGAGCACGGTCCCGGCAGGGACGTTGCCGTCCCGCTCCACGACCGACCCGACGACGAGCTTGCGCTCGGTGAGCAGCACCTCCGCCTCCTCGCGCGACAGCCCGACGACCTCGACCGGCACGATCGTCATCTCCACGCCCTTGGAGATGACCAGCGAGACCGAGCCGCCGCTGCGCAGCAGGATGTCGCCGGCCGGGCTCTGCTCGAGCACGGTCCCGAACGGCTCCTCGTCGAAGCGCTCGGTGATGTCGCCGACGGTCAGCCCGGCGGCGTCGATCGCGGCGACCGCCTCTCGCTGCGAGAGTCCGATCAGCTCGGGGGCGGGCACCAGGCCGGAGTCGGTCCCCAGCAGTCCCCGCACCAGCAGCGCGATCCCGACCACGATGCCGACCAGCACCAGGCCGAAGAGCCCGTAGGCCACGCCGCGCGCGGTGGACCTGTCGCGCTGGTCGTACGTCACCGCGGAGACCGCCGCGGGAGCGAGCACCGGCACCGCCTCCAGGACGGGGGTGGCGTGCACCGGCTCGCCGGCAGCCGCCCGGAGCAGGTCCTCGCGCATCTCACCGGCCGACTGGTAGCGGTTCGCGGGGTTCTTCGCCATGGCCTTGAGCACCACGGCGTCCACCTCGGTGGAGAGCGTCTCGTCGTACGCCGACGGCGGGGTCGGGTCCTCGCGCACGTGCTGGTACGCGACCGCGACCGGGCTGTCGCCGGTGAACGGCGGCCCGCCGGTGATCAGCTCGTAGAGCAGGCAGCCGGTCGAGTAGAGGTCCGAGCGCGCGTCGACGTGCTCGCCCCGGGCCTGCTCCGGCGACAGGTAGGCGGCGGTGCCGATCACGGCGGCCGTCTGCGTCATGGCGGAGGAGTCCGCCGCCGCGCGCGCGATGCCGAAGTCCATCACCTTGACGTCACCGGCGCGGGTGAGCATCACGTTGCCCGGCTTGATGTCGCGGTGCACGATGCCCGCCGCGTGCGCCGCCTCGAGCGCCGCGCACACGTCGGCAGTCACCTCGAGCGCGCGCTGCGGCAGCAGCCGCCCCTCCTCGGTGAGCACCTCCCGCAGGGTCCGGCCGTCGACGAACTCCATGACGATGTACGGCACGCCGCTGTCGTCGGTGCCGGTGTCGAAGACGGGGACGATCGCGGAGGCGTTCAGCGACGCAGCAGCCTGCGCCTCGCGGCGGAACCGGGCCTGGAAGGACGGGTCGCGGGCGAGGTCGGCCCGCAGCACCTTGACCGCCACGTCGCGACCGAGCCGGACGTCGGTGCCGCGGAAGACGTCGGCCATGCCGCCGGAGCCGATCCGCGGCCCGAGCTCGTAGCGGCTGCCGAGCACCGTGGGCGCCTGCGGGTCGGTCACCTGCTGCCCCGCCCCCTGCCGTTCCTGCCGTCCCTGCCGGGGGGTCCGGCCTTGCGCTGCTCGACGACCACGGGGGCCCTCGGCGCCGTCACGACCGGCGGCGGCTCGGGCACGACGTGCAGCACGACGGCGCTGCCGAGCACGAGCGCACCGGAGGGCTCCACGGCGCTGACGGTACCGACAGGGGTACCGCTGCCGTCGTAGGACAGGCGCGGGACCAGGCCCTGCTCGGCCAGGGCGGCGCGCACCTGCACGGCAGGCTTCCCCACGTGCGCCGCCGGGTCGAGCGTCACCCGCACCGGCGTCGGGGTCGGGACCGCCGACGGCGCGGGCGCCGCGACCGCGGCCACGACCGGCTCGGGGCCCGCGCTGCGGATCCCCAGCCCCACCGCGAGGACTGCGAGCAGCGCGGCCGTCGTGGTCACCGCGCCGCGCGACGACCGCGCCGGGCTGCCGAAGGTGGTGCGCGGCGCCGGCACCCGCTCGACCAGCCGGGTCGGCGCGTCGGCCTCGGGAGAGCGGGCGCCGGCAGGTGGCGCCACCACGACCTCGGCCAGCCCGTCCCCGTCGAGCCGCTCGCGCAGGGCGAGCGCGGTCGCGCCCAGCTCCTGCGCCGAGGCGAAGCGGTCCGCCGGGTCCTTCGCGAGGGCGCGCACGACCATCGCCCGCACGGCCGGCGGCACCGTGGCCGGCAGCTCCGGCGGTGGCGCCTGCAGGTGGGCGAGCGCCACCGCGACCGGGTTGTCCCCGGGGAAGGGGCGCGCTCCGACCAGGCACTCGTACGCCACCACGCCGAGGGAGTAGACGTCGCTCGCCGGTGAGCCGCTGCGGCCGGCGGCCTGCTCGGGGGAGAGGTAGTAGGCCGTGCCGACGACGTGCCCGGTCCGGGTGAGCGGGACCGCGTCGGTCGCCGACGCGATGCCGAAGTCGGTCACCTTCACGACGCCGTCAGGACGTACGAGGAGGTTGCCGGGCTTGACGTCGCGGTGCACGACGCCGCCGTCGTGCGCCGCCTGCAGCGCTGCCGCGGTCTGCGCGACGACGTCCAGCGTGCGGTCCACCGACAGCACGGACTCCCGGCGCAGCAGCCCGGACAGCGGCTCGCCCTCGACGAGCTCCATCACCAGCCAGGCGCACTCGTCGTCCTCGCCGAAGTCGTGCACGGCGGCGATGCCGGGATGGCTCAGCCCACCGGCGTGCCTGGCCTCGGCGCGGAACCGCGCGCGGAAGTCGTCGTCGCCGAGGTACTCCGGCTTCAGCGTCTTCACGGCGACGAGCCGCCCGAGCAGCTGGTCATCCGCGCGCCAGACCTCGCCCATGCCGCCGACGGCGATGCGCTCGACCAGCACGTAGCGGTCGCCCAGGAGTCGATCGGCGCTCGCCACCGCACTCACCGTCCCAGCACCGCGCGCATCACGGCCGACGCGACCGGCGCGGACAGCTGACCGCCGGTCGCCTCCGACCCGAGGTTGCCGCCGTCCTCGACCACGACCGCGACGGCCACCTGCGGGTCGTCGGCCGGTGCGAAGCCGATGAACCAGGCGTGCGGCGGCCGGCCCTCCGCGTGCTGCGCGGTGCCGGTCTTACCGGCGACCCGCACCCCGGCGATCTGCGCCCGACGACCGCTGCCCTCGGCGACGACGAGCTCCATCATGCGCGTCAGCTCGGCGGCGACGTCGGTCGAGACCGCGCGGGACAGGCTCTCGGGCTCGGGCTCCTCGAGGACGGACAGGTCCGGCGACTGCACCTCGCGCACGAGGTGGGGCCGCATCACGTCGCCGCCGTTCGCGACGCCTGCCGCGACCATCGCC
>SCTD01000076.1 GCA_004299215.1 Frankiales bacterium
CGACCTGCTCTGCGCGACCGCCGGGCTCCCGCCGCCCGGCGTCGTGGCCCTCCGCCGCTGACTACCCGCCGGGGACGAGCGGGCGCAGTCGCTGGCGCGGGAGCGCCGTGGCGATGTCACCGGGGGCCACCTGCGACGAGCGCGGCAGGCGCAGCCGCAGGACCGTGCCCTCCCCGGGAGCGCTCTCGACGTCCAGGACGCCTCCGGAGAGGCGGGCCCGCTCGCGGAGCAGGCCCAGACCGACGTGCCGGCCGCGGTCCGGCCGCACCGACGCCGGGTCGAAGCCGGGGCCCTCGTCCCGCACCGCGGCGACGACCGACTCCTCCTCCACCTCGAGGCTGAGGAAGGCGTCGTCGACGTCCGCGTGCTTCACGACGTTGAGCAGCGCCTCCTGGAAGAACCGGTAGACCGTGATGGCCGCGGCGAGCGGCAGCGGGTAGGCCGACTGCGGCCAGTCCACGTGCACCTGCAGGCCGTAGCGCGCCTCCATGTCGGCCCGCAGCGTGCCGACCGCCGAGGCCAGGTCGCCCTCGCGCAGCGCCGGCGGTCGGGTGCGCGCCATCACCGCGCGGACCTGCTCCTCGGCGTCCTCGACGTAGTCGGTGAGCTTGGCGATGTCCTCCGGCGAGGACGGCTTGCTGGCCAGCAGCCCGCGGGCGATCATCAGCGACTGGGCGACGGTGTCGTGCAGCTCCGCGGCGAGCTGGCCGCGGGCACCCTCCTCCGCCGCCACCAGGCCGGAGAGCAGCTCGAAGACGCCCGCGCCGGCGGTCTGCGCCTCGCGGCGGTGCCGCTCGCCGAGGTCGTCGGCGACGCGCACCCGCAGGTGCAGCGCGTCGAGGACCTTGGCCAGCTCGGCCAGCTCGGCTGTCGTGCGGGTCACGAGCTCGGCGTGGTCGTCGATCGGCGCGGACGGGTCCTGCAGGCGCTGGACGGCTGCGGACCGCAGGCTGCGGAGGGCGGTGGCGAGGCGCACGGCACCGATCACTGCCACGAGCGCGAGCGCCAGGCCGGCCACTGCTCCGGCCGCGAGCGCCTCGCCGGCGTGCACGTCGATGCCACCGGTCGTCCACAGCACGAAGGCGGTGGTGCCGGTGGTGGCCGCGACGGCTCCGCCGCAGAGCAGCCCGGCCCACACCGCCATCGGCAGCGCTGCGCGTCCGCGCGCTCTCACCGCAGGACGCCCGTGGTGGTCCAGTCCGTGCCCGGTCGCGACGGTGCGGGCTCGGCCTCGACGGCACGCAGCAGGTCGGGCTCCGCCGCGAGGGCGATGGCGCCGAGCAGCGAGGCGACGGCGCGCTCGACCAGGTGCAGCTCCTCGACGATGTCGTCGACGCCACCGGCCGACTCGGCCAGCCGGGCCAGCCGGTCCGCCGACTCGCGCAGCACGAGAAGCGCTGGGGCGGTGGCCGATCCGAGATCGCTCAGCGCTCGAGCGGCCTCGTCCGCGAGGTCGACCCGCTCGGCCGCAGCCTGGTTGCGGGCAGCCAGGTCGGCGACCGACAGCCACGCCTCGGCCTGGCCGACGAGCACCTCGGCCAGGCGCACCTCGCGCCGGTCGAAGCCGGCCGCGTCCGCGCCGCGCTGCGCGCGGAGGACGGCCAGCGGGGCGTCCGGGTCGCCGAGGACCGCGCTGACGTACGGCCGACCCTCCTCCCGCCCGACGGCCACGCCCTTCTCGCCGAGGGCCTTGAGCACCCACGGCTCGTCGAAGACGTCCGACCCGACCCGGCGGCGGTCGGGCACGCCGCCCTCGTCCCCGAGGTAGCGGACCGGTCCGTCGGAGGCGAGCAGCACGAGCTCGACGTCGGCGCCGCCGAGCAGCCGGGCGGCGGCGGTGACGACGACCTGCGCGGAGACGTCGCTGGAGCGGCCGGTCTCGCGCTCCTGCCCGCGCGCCAGCTCCGCGAACAACCGGGCCTCGGCCGCGCGCCGGGTCTGCTGGTCGTACGACGACCAGAGCAGGGCCAGCGGGACCACGAGGCCGAGCAGTCCGAGCGGGGCGGTGGTGCCGAGATAGGCGGCGAGCAGGCCGATCGAGGAGTTGCCCGCGGTGTGCAGCGCCGACAGCGGCGCGCTCGACGTCAGCAGCGACCGGAACGGCCGCTGCGAGGTGAGGGACACGGCGGTGGCGACGAGCACGTAGTTGACGAGCCAGAAGGCGGTCATCCCGGCGCACGCGCCGGCCACGCCGCCGCCGGTCCCCTGCGCGATCCCCTGCGCGACGGCGGTCGCCGCCATGAACTGCGCCACGTTGAACTCGCGCTTCAGGCGCGGCTGGTGCCGGACCTTCTGCGCGATCGCGACGCCGATGCCGACCGCGACGACGGTCCAGGCACCGGTGGCGAGCACGAGGCAGCGCTCGGCGCCGC
>SCTD01000077.1 GCA_004299215.1 Frankiales bacterium
CTTGTACCAGCCGACCGGCGTCAGGGCCCGCGCCTTGTCGCCGTCCTTCTGCCGGTAGGTCGCGCCGTTGCCGGAGCTGATCGGCAGGATGCGGGCGATCGCGCCGCCCTTGACGACGTAGAGCACCTGCTTGGTGAGGTCGACCTCGACCCGGTTGCTCGGGCTGGAGGCCTTGAGCGTGGGGGTTCGGGGGGCGGCGAGCGCCTTGAGCGTCGCCGGTCCGACGACGCCGTCGGCGCCGAGGCCGTGCACCTTCTGGAAGGCCATGACGGCGCTGCGGAACGCCCCGCCGCGCCGCCCGTCGATCGCGCCGAGGTAGTAGCCGTTGTCGGCCAGGGTGCGCTGCGCGGCCGTCACGTCGTAGGACGGCAGCGGCGACCGGGTCGGCGAGGGCTCCTCGGTCGGGCTGGGCTCGGTGCTCGGCGAGGGAGCGTCGGTGGGGACGGCCGGGCCGACCGTCTCGACGACCGGGGGGGCCTCGGTCACGACGGGAGCGGCGTCCACGGTCGCGGGCGTCTGGCTGCTGCAGCCCGACGCGAGCAGGGCGAGCAGGGCGAGACCGACGACGGTGGTCAGCGGACGGCGGGACACGGAGCTCCTCGAGGTGGTCGGCGACTGCACTGCTGCAGACGCCGAGACGGGCCGCGAGGTTGCGCGGCCCTGCTACCACGGTAACCCGGCGAGCCGCTGATCGGGCTCAGGAGCGCTGCGGGTCGAAGAGCCCGAGATCGTGCGCCGTCGTGCCGGTCGTCGCCAGGTCGGCCAGCACCTCCCCCAGCACCGGCGTCAGCTTGAAGCCGTGACCGGACAGCCCGCAGGCGACCACGACGTGAGCGGTCCCCGGGAGCCGGCCGACGACGTAGTCCTCGTCCGGCGTCATCGTGTAGGTGCACGGCAGCTCCTTCACGACCCGGTCGCCGAGCCGCGGCAGCAGCGGGGCGAGCATCGCGGCCACCTCCGCCGCGTCCCAGTCCCCGCCCGGGCGCACGGTGCTGTGGTGGATCGCCGCCTTGACGCCCGAGCCGAGCAGCGGGAAGCCGTACGGCGCCGTGCCGTCGTCGCGCTCCCAGATCCACACCGGGAAGCGGTCCGGGGTGAACTGCGCCGGATCGGTCGGCGCGTAGAAGCGCACGGTCCGCGGCTCGACGCGCAACGGCACGGGCAGCCCCGGCAGGAGCTCCTCCGCCCACCGACCGGGAGCGACCACGAGCGCCCCCGCGTCGTACGTCCCCGCGTCGGTCGTCACCCGCACCCCGGCGGCGGTCTCGGTCCAGGACGTCACGGGCTCGCCGTGGCGCAGGTCCGCGCCGGCGCGCGCCGCCCGGTCGAACTGCGCCGCGACGGCGGCCTCGGGGCTGACCCAGCCGGCGTCCTGCTCGAGCAGCCCGGCCGTCCCCGGCGGCGGCGTGAACGCCGGGAAGCGGCGGGTGACCTCGGCGGCGTCGAGGAGCTCGTAGGGCAGGTCCCACTGCTGCGCGGTGGCGAGCGTGCCGCCGAGCACGCGGCTGGTCTCCGCGCCGAGGAACAGCGCTCCGGTGCGGGTCAGCAGGCCGAGCTCGTCCCAGAGCTCGTAGGCCCGGTGCAGCAGCGGGACGTAGCCCGCGCCTTCGAAGTAGGCCTTGCGGACGATCCGCGTCTCCCCGGAGCTCGCGCCCTG
>SCTD01000078.1 GCA_004299215.1 Frankiales bacterium
ACTCCCCCTCCAACCCGACGGGTGAGGTGTGGTCCGCCGACCGGCTGCGCTCGGTCGTCGACTGGGCTCGCGAGCACGGGGTCCTGATCGCCTCCGACGAGTGCTACCTCGAGCTGGGCTGGTCGTCACAACCGATCTCCGTGCTCGACCCGTCGGTCTGCGGAGGTTCCACCGAGGGCGTGCTCGCGGTGCACTCGATGAGCAAGCGGAGCAACCTCGCCGGCTACCGGGCCGGCTTCGTGGCCGGCGACCGTGACGCCGTCGCCGCGATCACCGAGGCGCGCAAGCACCTCGGGCTGCTCGTGCCCGCGCCGGTGCAGGCCGCGCTGGTCGCCGCGCTCGGCGACGACGCGCACGTCGCGGAGCAGAAGGCGCGCTACGCGGCCCGGCGCGACCTGCTGCTGCCGGCGGTGCAGGCGGCCGGCTTCACCGTCGAGCACTCCGAGGCCGGGCTCTACCTGTGGTGCACCCGCGGCGAGCCCTGCTGGGAGACGGTCTCGGCGCTGGCGTCGGTCGGCGTGCTGGCCGCTCCGGGGGAGTTCTACGGCGCTGCCGGAGCGCGGCACGTCCGGATGGCGCTGACGGCCACCGACGAGCGCATCGCGGCGGCCGCCGAGCGTCTTCGCGACCTGCCGCTTCGGGTGACTTCCCCAGCACCCTGATGCTGGGGAAGTCGCCCGACGCCGACTCCTACCGCTGGGTCGTGCTCGGGGCGGGCGTGCTCGCGCAGGCGGCGTCGGCGGCGGTGCTGCAGGGGCTGCCCGGGCTGGCGCCGCAGCTGAGGGAGGAGTACGGACTCGGCCTCACCGGCCTCGGCGTCCTGCTCGCGAGCGTCACCGTCGGGCTGCTGTCGACGCTGATCCTGTGGGGGTGGCTGGCCGACCGGCTCGGCGAGCGCCGGGTGATGACGGTCGGGCTGCTCATCGCCTCGACCGCGCTGCTGGCCACGACCCGGACGACCACGGTCGGCGCCCTGATGGCCTGGCTGGTGCTGGCCGGGGCGGCCGGCTCGTCGGTGAACGCCGCGAGCGGCCGGGCGGTGCTGGGGTGGTTCGGCCCGTCCGAGCGGGGGTTCGCGATGGGGGTGCGGCAGACGGCCCTGCCCCTCGGGGCCGGCCTCGCAGCCGCCGGGCTGCCACCGGTCGCGCTGGCCGGCGGGCTCGACGCAGCCTTCGTGGTGCTCGCCGCCGGCTGCGCTGTCGGCGCGGTCGTCGTCGCAGTCCTGATCCGGGAGGCGCCGTCGCAGCCGGTCCGCATCGACGGGGGGCTGACCCCGATCCGCGACCCGCGGATCCGCCGCTTCGGGCTGGTCTCGCTGCTGCTGGTGGTGCCGCAGTTCGCGATCGTGGCCTTCCTCGTCGTCTACCTGGTCGACGAGCACGACGTGGCGCCCGCGACGGCGGCGCTGCTGCTCGCGGCCGTCCAGCTCGGCGGGGGAGCGGGCCGGATCGTCGCCGGCCGGTGGTCGGACCGGCTGGGACTGCGCGTCGTACCCCTGCGGCGGCTCGCCACGGCCATCACCGCGCTCTTCGTCGGTCTCGCCGGGCTCGAGCTGGTCGACGCCGCGGCGGCGGTGCCGGTCATGCTGCTGACCGGCGTGGTGGCCATCAGCTGGAACGGGCTGGCCTTCACGGCCGTCGGGGAGCTGGCCGGACCGGGCCGGGCCGGCACGGCGCTCGGCCTGCAGAACACCTCCGTCGCCCTCGGCGCGGCGCTCACCGCCCCGCTGCTCGGCGCCGTGGTCGACCGCAGCGACTGGGCGGCCGGCTTCGCGATCGCCGCTGTCTGCGCCGGCGGCGCGGTCCTGCTGCTGCGCCGGCCCGTCGCGGCAGAGCGGGCTTAGTCGAACATCTCCTCGAGGAACGACTTGCGGCGCTTCTTCTGCGGGTAGCCGCCGTAGGCGGGCCGGCTCTGCGGGTGCTGGGCGGGGGGCGCAGCGGCGGCCGTTCCCTGCCAGTGGCTCTCGGCCGCGGTCAGCTTCTCCAGCTCGCCGCGGTCGAGGAAGATCCCCCGGCAGTCCGCGCACTGGTCGACGTGGACGTTGTTGCGCTCGTAGGTGCGCATCACGCCTTGGCACTTGGGACAGGTCAGCTCCATGACTGGCGACCGTACGCCTGAGCGGGTCACTAGGCTGGCCGGCATGACGCAGAGCCCCCTCGACCCTGTCCTCGACGAGCTCTGGGAGCGCCGCGCCGACCTCAGCCCGGCCGACGAGGACGCCCGCAAGGTCGTCGTCGCGGCCGTCGACCAGCTCGACGCCGGCGAGGCCAGGGTGGCGCAGGTGGTCGGCGACGAGGTCGTCGTCGACGAGCGGGCAAAGCGGGCGATCCTGCTGTCGTTCAAGGTTCTCGAGATGGTCGAGGGGAGCAGCGGCGGCTTCTACGTGCACGACCGGGTGCCGCTGAAGACCAGCTTCCCGGGCGTACGGGTGGTGGCCGGGGCGATCGCCCGCTGGGGCAGCCACTTCGAGCCCGGCGTGGTGCTCATGCCGAGCTACACCAACATCGGCGGCTACGTCGGCAGCGGATCGATGGTGGACACCTGGGCGACCGTCGGCTCGTGCGCCCAGATCGGCAGGAACGTCCACCTCTCCGGCGGCGTCGGCATCGGCGGCGTCCTGGAGCCGCCGCAGGCCGCGCCGGTGGTGGTCGAGGACGACGCCTTCATCGGCTCCCGGTCGATGGTGGTCGAGGGCGCGCGCGTACGACGAGGCGCCAAGCTCGGCGCCGGCGCGATCCTCACCGCGAGCACCCGGGTCTTCGACGCCGAGACCGGCGAGGAGCTGCCCCGCGGGGAGGCCCCGGAGCGAGCGGTCTGCGTCGGGTCGACCCGGGTGAAGTCCTTCGCGGGCGGGGAGTTCGGGATGCCGTGCCTGCTGGTGCTGCGCCGGCTCGAGCCGGGCCAGGAGCACGACAAGCTGGCCCTCAACGACATCCTCCGCGAGCACGGGGTCGCACCTTGATCGCCGCCTTCCGGGACCTGTGCCTGGACGCCAACGACCCGCAGAAGGTCGGCGCCTTCTGGGCCGCCGTGCTCGGCCGCACCGCCGAGGAGGCCGGTCAGGGCGACGGCGTGACGCCGGACGTGTTCCTGCAGGCCGGTCCCGACGGCGGCCCGAGCATCTTCGTCAACGGCGTCCCCGAGCCGAAGTCCGGCAAGGTGCGGCTGCACGTCGACGTCACCCTCGAGCCCGGTCAGGAGATCCCGGACCTGCTGAAGCTCGGCGCGACCGTCGTGTCCGAGCCCGCCGAGCAGCGCTGGTGGGTGCTCGCCGACCCGGAGGGGCACGAGTTCTGCGCCTTCCCGCCCGAGTCGGACGCGACCAACGACGCGGACGCCGAGGTGTGACCCTCGACCTGACGCAGGACCCGGTCGCGCTGACCGCCGCGCTGGTCGACGTCCCCAGCGTCTCGGGCAACGAGGAGCGGCTGGCCGACCTCGTGCACGACGCCCTCGACGCACTGCCGCACCTGTCCGTCGTCCGCGACGGCAACAACGTCGTCGCCCGCACCGGCCTCGGCCGCGAGCGCAGGGTGCTGCTCGCCGGCCACCTCGACACCGTCCCGATCGCGGACAACGTCCCGAGCCGGCGCGACGGCGAGATCCTCTACGGCTGCGGCACATCGGACATGAAGTCCGGGGACGCGGTGCTGCTGCACCTGGCGGCGACGCTGGCCGAGCCGGCGTACGACCTGACCTTCGTGCTCTACGACAACGAGGAGGTCGAGGCCGAGAAGAACGGCCTCAACCGGCTCGTCGCCACCCGCCGCGAGCTGCTCGAGGCCGACCTCGCGATCCTCATGGAGCCGACGAACGGCGCGGTCGAGGCCGGCTGCCAGGGCACGATGCGGGTGCGCGTCCGCATCCCCGGCAGGCGCGCGCACAGCGCCCGCGGCTGGCTCGGCGAGAACGCCATCCACGCGGCCGCGCCGCTGCTCGCCACGCTGGTCGCCTACGACGCCCGCAGCGTCGAGATCGACGGCTGCACCTACCGCGAGGGGCTCAACGCGGTGGGCATCGAGGGCGGCGTCGCCGGCAACGTGATCCCCGACGAGGCAGTGGTTCTCGTCAACTTCCGGTTCGCTCCTGACCGGAGCGAGGAGCAGGCGTACGACCACGTGCGCTCCGTGCTCGCCGGCTACGACGTGGAGCTCACCGACAGCGCGCCCGGCGCGCTCCCCGGGTTGAGCAACCCGGCCGCCCAGCACTTCATCCAGGCGATCGGCATGCCCCCGAAGGCCAAGTACGGCTGGACCGACGTCGCCCGGTTCGCGGCGCTGGGCATCCCGGCGGTCAACTTCGGCCCCGGCGACCCGAACCTCGCGCACACCCGCGAGGAGCACGTCGACACGACGAAGATCACGAGCGCCGAGCGCGCGCTGCGGAGCTACCTCACCGCGTGACGCTCGCCGAGCGGATCCCCGACCCGGCCGAGCCGGACGCCGTCTACGAGGCGTTCGAGGAGTGGGCGGCCGAGCAGGGGCTGACGCTCTACCCGGCACAGGAGGAGGCGCTGCTCGAGGTCGTCAGCGGCAACCACGTCATCCTGAGCACGCCGACCGGCAGCGGGAAGTCGATGGTCGCCGCGGGCGCGCAGTTCTGGGCGCTCAGCCAGGGCAAGCGGTCCTTCTACACCGCGCCCATCAAGGCGCTGGTGAGCGAGAAGTTCTTCGCGCTGTGCGGGCAGTTCGGGGCCGAGAACGTCGGGATGATGACCGGCGACGCGACGGTCAACGGCACAGCGCCGGTCATCTGCTGCACGGCGGAGATCCTCGCCAACCTGGCGCTGCGCGAGGGCGCCGACGCCGACGTCGGCCTCGTGGTCATGGACGAGTTCCACTTCTACGCCGAGCCCGACCGCGGCTGGGCCTGGCAGGTGCCGCTGATCGAGCTGGTCGACGCCCAGTTCGTGCTGATGTCAGCGACTCTCGGCGACGTCACGCGCTTAAAGGACGACCTGGAGCGGCGCACCCAGCGCGAGTGCGCGGTGGTCACCAGCGTCGACCGCCCGGTGCCGCTGCACTTCGAGTACGTCACCACCCCGCTGCACGAGACGCTCGAGGAGCTGCTCAGCACCCACCGCGCGCCGGTCTACGTCGTCCACTTCACCCAGGCCGCGGCGGTCGAGCAGGCGCAGGCGCTGATGAGCATCAACGTCTGCACCCGCGAGGAGAAGGACCGGATCGCCGAGCTGATCGGCGACTTCCGCTTCACCAAGGGCTTCGGCGGCACCCTCAGCCGGCTGGTCCGGCACGGCATCGGGGTGCACCACGCCGGGATGCTGCCGCGCTACCGGCGGCTCGTGGAGCAGCTCGCCCAGGCCGGCCTGCTCAAGGTCGTCAGCGGGACGGACACCCTCGGGGTCGGCATCAACGTGCCGATCCGCACGGTGCTCTTCAGCGGCCTCACGAAGTACGACGGGGTCAAGACGCGGCACCTCAAGGCCCGCGAGTTCCACCAGATCGCCGGCCGCGCAGGCAGAGCCGGCTACGACACCGCCGGCACCGTCGTCGTCCAGGCGCCCGAGCACGACGTCGAGAACGCCAGGCGGATCGCCAAGGCGGGAGACGACCCGAAGAAGCTCAAGCGGGTCGAGCGCAAGAAGGCGCCCGAGGGGTTCGTCTCCTGGGGCAAGCCGACCTTCGAGCGGCTGGTCGCGGCCGAGCCGGAGCCCCTGACCAG
>SCTD01000079.1 GCA_004299215.1 Frankiales bacterium
GCACGACATCGGCGAGCACGACCCGGGCTCGCCCTGGGCGATCGGGTCCGACGAGGGCGGCCACGACGCGATCCACCCGGACCTCGGCACGCTCGAGGACTTCGACGCCTTCGTCCGGCGGACCCACGAGCTCGGCATGGAGGTCGCGCTCGACCTCGCGCTGCAGGCTGCGCCCGACCACCCGTGGGCGACGGAGCACCCGGAGTGGTTCACGACCCGCGCCGACGGGTCGATCGCCTACGCCGAGAACCCGCCGAAGAAGTACCAGGACATCTACCCGGTCAACTTCGACAACGACCCGGAGGGCATCTACGCCGAGGTGCTGCGCGTCGTCCGGCACTGGACCTCGCACGGCGTGCGCATCTTCCGCGTCGACAACCCGCACACCAAGCCGCTGAACTTCTGGGAGTGGCTGATCGCCGAGGTCAAGCGCACCGAGCCGGACGTGCTCTTCCTCGCCGAGGCCTTCACCCGACCCGCGATCATGCACGAGCTGGCGCGCATCGGGTTCACGCAGTCGTACACCTACTTCACCTGGCGCACCGGGCGGAAGGAGCTGCAGGACTACGTCGAGGAGCTCATCGAGGCGGCCGACTACATGCGGCCGAACTTCTTCGTCAACACCCCCGACATCCTGCACGCGTCGCTGCAGTACGGCGGCCCGCCGGTCTTCAAGATCCGGGCCGTGCTGGCCGCCCTGCTGTCACCGACCTACGGCGTCTACGCCGGCTACGAGCTGTACGAGCACGTCGCGGTGAAGCCGGGCAGCGAGGAGTACCAGAACTCCGAGAAGTACGCCTACCGGCCGCGGGACTGGTCGCACCCCGAGCGCACCCTCGCGCCGTACCTCACCCTCCTCAACCGCTTCCGCCGCGAGCACCCCGCGGCCCAGTGGTTGCGCAACACCACCTTCCACACCGTGGACAACCCGGACGTCATGGCGTGGAGCAAGAGGGAAGGTGACGACGTCGTGCTGGTCGTCGTCAACCTCGACCCGCACGGGGCCCGGGAGGCGACCGTGTCGCTGGACCTGCCGGCGCTCGGCTTCGAGTGGGACGACCGCATCGCGGTGACCGACGCCGTCACGGGAGCCACCTACGACTGGGGAGTGCACAACTACGTGAGACTGGACCCGTTCGACGAGCCCGCGCACGTCCTCACCGTCCGACGGAGCAACACGTGAGCACCCCTGACGGACGCCTGGAGCACGGCGAGCTGGTCTCCCTCGAGGAGTCCCGCGACCCGCTGTGGTTCAAGCGCGCGGTCTTCTACGAGGTGCTCATCCGCGGCTTCGCGGACAGCAACGGCGACGGCACGGGCGACATCAAGGGGCTGACCTCCAAGCTGGACTACCTGCAGTGGCTCGGCGTCGACTGCGTCTGGCTGCTCCCGATCTACGAGTCCCCGCTCCGCGACGGCGGCTACGACATCAGCGACTTCATGAAGGTGCTGCCGGAGTTCGGCGACCTCGGCGACTTCGTGGAGCTGGTCGACGAGGCGCACAAGCGAGGCATGCGGATCATCGCCGACCTCGTCATGAACCACAGCTCGGACCAGCACCCGTGGTTCCAGTCGTCGCGCGAGGACCCCGAGGGGCCGTACGGCGACTACTACGTGTGGAGCGACACCGACGAGCCGTACTCCGAGGCGCGGATCATCTTCGTCGACACCGAGACGTCCAACTGGACGTGGGACCCGGTGCGCAAGCAGTACTACTGGCACCGCTTCTTCAGCCACCAGCCGGATCTCAACTACGAGAACCCCGCGGTGCAGGAGGCGATGATCGACGTCCTCAAGTTCTGGCTCGACCTCGGCATCGACGGCTTCCGGCTCGACGCCGTGCCGTACCTGTTCGAGGAGCTCGGCCACAACGGCGAGAACCACCCGAAGACGCACGAGTACCTCAAGCGGGTGCGCAAGGAGGTGGACGCGCTCTACCCCGACCGCGTGATGCTGTGCGAGGCCAACCAGTGGCCCGAGGACGTCGTCGAGTACTTCGGCAAGGACGGCGACGAGTGCCAGATGGCGTTCCACTTCCCGCTGATGCCGCGGCTGTTCATGGCCGTGCGTCGCGAGTCCCGCTACCCGATCTCGGAGATCCTGGCGAACACGCCGCCGATCCCGGACGGCTGCCAGTGGGGCATCTTCCTGCGCAACCACGACGAGCTCACCCTCGAGATGGTGACCGACGACGAGCGCGACTACATGTACAAGGAGTACGCCAAGGACCCGCGCATGAAGTCGAACATCGGCATCGCGCGCCGGCTGGCTCCCCTGCTGGAGAACGACCGGAACCAGATCGAGCTGTTCACCGGTCTGCTGCTGTCGCTGCCGGGCTCGCCCGTCCTCTACTACGGGGACGAGATCGGGATGGGCGACAACATCTACCTCGGTGACCGCGACGGCGTGCGCACCCCCATGCAGTGGAACGCCGACCGCAACGCCGGCTTCTCGACCACGGACCCGCAGGCGCTCTACCTGCCGGCGATCCTCGACCCGGTCTACGGCTACCAGGCGATCAACGTCGAGGCGCAGATGCGCTCGTCGAGCTCGCTGCTCAACTGGACTCGCAAGATCATCCACGTGCGCAAGGAGCACCCCGTCTTCGGCATGGGGACCTACGAGGAGCTCGGCTCGAGCAACCCCTCCGTCCTCGCCTTCGTGCGCGAGTTCGGCGACGACCGCGTGCTGTGCGTCAACAACCTCTCGCGCTTCCCGCAGCCGGTCGAGCTCGACCTGCGCCGCTTCGAGGGGATGATCCCGGTCGAGCTGACCGGGCTCGTCCGCTTCCCGAGGATCGGCGACCTGCCGTACCTGCTGTCCCTCCCGGGCCACGGCTTCATGTGGTTCGGCCTCGAGACGGGAGACGACCTGTGAACGCCTCCACCGCCACCTCGACCCCGGCCGTGACGGGCCTGCTCGCCCAATGGCTTCCTCAGCAGCGCTGGTTCGGTGGCAAGGGCCGGCCGGTGACCTCCGTCGAGGTCGAGGCCGAGGCGGGGCTGCCCGGGCCGAGCGGGCTCACCCACCTGCTGCTGCGCGTGACCGACGAGGCGGGCGCGACCGAGCGCTACCAGGTCCTGCTCGGCCGGCTGGCCGACGAGGTGCCGCAGCGGCTCCAGCACGCCGTCATCGGCGAAGCCGACGGCGACGTCCTCTACGACGCCGCCCACGACGTCGAGGCGACCGCGTCGCTGCTCGAGCTGATCGCCGGCGGCACCGAGCACGCCGGGTTGCTCTGCTCCTCGACCACCGACCTGGACACCTCGCTGCCCAGCCGGGTGATGGGAGCCGAGCAGAGCAACACCTCGGTGGTCTACGGCGAGGACTACATCCTCAAGCTCTTCCGTCGCGTGCAGCCCGGGCTGAACCCCGACCTCGAGATCAGCCGCGCGCTGGCGGCCGTCGGCAGCCCGCACGTCGCGGCGCCGCTGGGCTGGGTCGAGACCGACGTCGACGGGGAGCGCACGACGCTGGCCCTGCTGCAGGCGTTCGCGCGCAACGCCACCGAGGGCTGGGCGATGGCCACGGCCAGCGTCCGCGACCTGTTCGCCGAGGCCGACCTGCACGCCGACGAGGTCGGCGGCGACTTCGCCGCCGAGAGCGAGCGGCTCGGGATCGCCACCGCCGAGGTGCACACGCTGCTGGCGTCGGCGCTGCCCAGCCGGACCGCCGGCCCGGACGAGTCCGCGGCGACGGCCCGCCAGCTGCACGAGCGGCTCGACGCCGCGCTGGAGGTCGTCTCCGAGCTGGCGCCGTACGCCGACGCCCTCCGGCAGAGCTACGACGCCGTCGGGCGGATCACGACACCGGTGCCGGTGCAGCGGGTGCACGGCGACTACCACCTGGGCCAGGTCCTGCGCACCCAGGACGGCTGGCTGCTGCTCGACTTCGAGGGCGAGCCGGCGAGACCGCTGTCCGAGCGCACGGCGCTGATGAGCCCGCTGCGCGACGTGGCGGGCATGCTCCGGTCCTACGACTACGCCGCGCGCCACCTGCTCGCCGAGCGGGGCGGTGACGGCCAGCTGGCGTACCGCGCGACGGAGTGGGCAAAGCGCAACCGCACGGCCTTCTGCGACGGCTACGCCGCCGCGGCGGGCACCGACCCGCGTGACGACGCCGTCCTGCTGCGGGCCTTCGAGCTCGACAAGGCGGTCTACGAGGTCGTCTACGAGGCGCGCAACAGGCCCTCGTGGCTGCCCATCCCCCTGGACAGCATCGAGCGGCTCGCCGCGTCCGCGACCCCCGAGGGAGACGACCGATGAGCGAGCAGACCCCGGCACCGAAGAAGCGCAGCCCCCGCAAGAAGGCCGTCGCCAAGACCGTCACCAAGGCCGCCGCCGGTGCCGCCGCCCCCGCGGCGCCGGCACCGCTGTCCGGCCCGACCTCCGAGGAGCTGGACCGGCTCGCCGGCGGCGCGCACCACGACCCGCACTCGATCCTCGGCATGCACCCGACCGGCGACGGCGTCGTGGTGCGCGCCCTGCGTCCCGGTGCGGAGAGGGTCGTGGCCCGCATCTCCGGCGAGGAGGTGCCGCTGTCGCACGTGCACGCGGGCGTGTGGGAGGCGGCCGTCCCCGGTGGCGAGATGACCGACTACCGGCTGGACGTGACCTACCACGGCACGACCTACCCGGCCGACGACCCCTACCGCTACCTGCCCACGCTGGGAGAGGTCGACCTGCACCTGATCGGCGAGGGCCGGCACGAGCAGCTCTGGACGGTGCTCGGTGCGCACGTCCGTCGCTACGAGTCGCTGAACGGACCGGTCACCGGGGTCTCCTTCGCGGTGTGGGCGCCGAACGCCCGCGGCGTGCGCGTCATCGGCGACTTCAACGGCTGGGACGGCAGCAGCCACCCGATGCGCGTCCTCGGCAGCAGCGGCGTCTGGGAGCTGTTCGTCCCGGACATCGGCGCGGGGACCCACTACAAGTTCGCGATCCTCGGGCAGGACGGGGCGTGGCGGGAGAAGGCCGACCCGATGGCCCGGCGCACCGAGGTGCCGCCGCTGACGGCGAGCGTGGTCGACGACTCCGACTACACCTGGAACGACGACGCCTGGCTCGAG
>SCTD01000080.1 GCA_004299215.1 Frankiales bacterium
CCAGGACGGCCGGGCCTGGCTGGCGGCCGTCTACGTCGCGCCTGACGCTCGCGGCCAGGGCCTGCTGTCGTCGATGGTCGAGGCCTGCGCGGACTGGGCGCGCGACGGGGGTGCGCCCGAGCTGGTGCTGGAGGTCCACGAGACCAACGCGCGGGCACGCGCGGCGTACGCGAGGCTGGGGTTCGTGGACACCGGGCGCACCACGCCGTACCCGCTGGAGCCCGGCGGGCTGGAGCGCGAGATGGTGCTGGAGCTCTAGGCCGTCCTTTGCCCCCCGGCCCCGGCCTCGGGTATCGTGGCGGGCTGTTGCGCGGCGCGCCTGTTTGACGCATGCCCGGCGCGACCCCCGAAGACGTCCCGATGAGAGCGGTCCCTGTGCGCACGTACACCCCCAAGCCCGGCGACATCCAGCGTGCCTGGCACGTCATTGACGCCGAGGACATCGTGCTCGGCCGGCTCGCCAGCCAGGCCGCTCAGCTGCTGCGCGGCAAGCACAAGCCGTACTACGCCCCGCACCTCGACACCGGTGACTTCGTCGTCATCATCAACGCCGGCAAGGTCGCGATGACCGGCAACAAGGCAGCGCAGTCGACGGTCTACCGCCACTCCGGCTTCCCCGGCGGTCTGAAGCGGACGTCCTACGCCGAGGTCCTCGCGACCCGCCCCGAGCGGATCATCGAGAAGGCCGTCAAGGGGATGCTCCCGCACAACACCCTCGGCCGGCAGATGCTGTCCAAGCTGAAGGTCTACGCCGGTCCCACCCACCCGCACCAGGCCCAGTCGCCGGTGCCCTTCGAGCTGAAGCAGGTTTCGCAGTGACCGCCCCGGCAGATCTCATCCAGACCGTCGGCCGCCGCAAGGAGGCCGTCGTCCGCGTGCGGCTCATCCCCGGCACCGGCCAGTACAAGCTGAACGGCCGCACCCTCGAGGAGTACTTCCCGAACAAGGTGCACCAGCAGGCCATCAACGAGCCGTTCGTGACGCTCGAGAAGACCGAGCAGTACGACGTGATCGCCCGCCTGCACGGCGGCGGCATCAGCGGTCAGGCAGGCGCGCTGCGCCTCGGCATCGCCCGCGCCCTCATCGAGATCGAGCCGGACGACCGTCCCGCCCTCAAGAAGGAGGGCTTCCTGACCCGCGACGCGCGGATCAAGGAGCGCAAGAAGTACGGCCTCAAGAAGGCCCGCAAGGCGCCGCAGTACTCGAAGCGCTAGAGCACGCCGTCCCCGAGGCGGTCCCCGTTCGGGGGCCGCCTCGCGGCATGTCTGGAGGGAAGGCCCAGTTGGCAGGGACAGCACGGCTGTTCGGCACGGACGGCGTACGTGGGCTCGCCGGGGGCGACGTCCTCACGGCCGAGCTCGCCTTCCGGCTGTCCGCTGCGGCGGCGCTGGAGCTGCTCGGCGAGGAGCTCTCGCGAGGTGGGCACCCGCTGGTGGTGATCGGCCGGGACACCCGTCCCTCGGGGCCGATGCTGGAGGCGGCGGCCTTCGCCGGCTTCGCCTCGGTCGGCTGCGACGTCGCCCGGCTGGGCGTCGTCCCGACGCCCGCGGTCGCCTACGAGGTGCAGCGCCGGGCCGCTCTCGGGCTGGTCATCAGCGCCTCCCACAACCCGGCGCCCGACAACGGCCTGAAGCTGTTCGCCGCCGGGGGCAGCAAGCTCACCGATGCGCAGGAGGACGCCATCGAGGCACGCCTCGGGCAGCCGCCAGCGCAGGCGGGCGACCGGCCCGGGGAGGACCGCACCGAGGGCGCGCCCGGGGACGGGCCGACGTACGCCGAGCACCTGCTCGCCACCGTGGGCAGCCTGGCCGGTCTGACGGTCGTCGTCGACGGGGCGCAGGGGGCGGCGAGCGCGCTGGCCCCGGAGGTCTACCGCGCCGCCGGGGCCCAGGTGCACGCGATCCACTGCGACGGCGACGGCTGGCGCATCAACGCCGGCTCCGGCGCGACGCACCCGGAGTCGCTCGCGGCAGCGGTCGTGGAGCGCGGCGCGGACATCGGCATCGCCCACGACGGCGACGCCGACCGCTGCATCGTCGTCGACGCGCGCGGTCGGGTCGTGAACGGCGACCAGGTGCTGGGCCTGCTGGCGCTGGCCCGCAAGGACGCCGGCCTGCCGGGATCGGACGTGCTGGTCGCCACCGTGATGAGCAACCTCGGGCTGCACCTGGCCATGCGCGACGCGGAGATCGAGGTCGTCACGACCGCCGTCGGTGACCGGTACGTGCTCGAGGCGATGCTCGCGGGCGACCACCGCCTCGGCGGCGAGCAGAGCGGCCACGTGGTGATGCGCGACTTCGCGACCACCGGGGACGGGCTGCTGACCGCGCTGCAGGTGATGGACCGGATGGCGCGTACGGGCCGCCCGCTCGCGGAGCTCGCCGACGTGGTCACGCTGCTGCCGCAGGTGCTGGTCAACGTCCGCGCAGCCCGCACCCGCGCGCAGGACGTCGACGTGCTCGAGGCCGTCGCGTGCGAGTCGGCGCTCCTCGGTCAGGACGGTCGGGTGCTGCTGCGACCGTCCGGGACCGAGGAGCTGGTCCGGGTCATGGTGGAGGCCGAGACCGCGGAGCAGGCGCAGGCCGTCGCCGACCGGCTCGCGGCGGTCGTCGCGAGCTAGCCAGGACGGCCGCTAGGACGGCTTGGCGTATCCCGCGATCTGCGGGGAGAAGTCGAACGCGATGCAGGCCTCGTCGCCGATGACCCAGGCGTCGTGCCCGGGCTCGCAGACGAAGAACTCGCCCGGCTCCAGGTCGACCTCGGTGCCGTCGTCCATCTGGACGTGCAGCCGCCCCGACTCGATGTAGCCGTTGTGCCGCACCTGGCACGACGGCGTACCGGCGATCGGCCCGACGGACTCCGACCAGCGCCACCCGGGCTCGAAGGTGGCACGGCCGAAGACGGCATCCCCGATGGTGCAGATCTCCAGGTGCCCGTGGGGCATGTCCCGCCGCTCGTCCGCGCGGTCGAGGCTCTTGTGCTCGATGC
>SCTD01000081.1 GCA_004299215.1 Frankiales bacterium
GATGCCGAGCGCGAGCGCCAGCAGGACCGACAGGGCCAGACCCAGCAGCACCGCGACGCCGAACGGGAGCTCGAGGTAGGTGACGCCGACGCCCAGCCCGTAGGCACCGACGGTCAGGAAGCCGACCTGGCCGAAGTTGAGCAGGCCGGTGTAGCCGAAGTGGATGTTCAGGCCCAGCGCGGCGAGCGCGAGGTAGAGCGCCTCGGCGTTGAGCAGTGCCGTGACGGAGTTGTCGAGGATCACGCCGAAGTCCATGCGGACCTCCTTCCGGCGGCTGCGCGGACGGGACGGGGGAGCGCGTTCATCCGACCCGCTCCGCTCGGCCGAGGATGCCCTGCGGTCGTACGACGAGGATGAGGATCAGGACGACCAGGGCGCCGACGTTCTGCAGCTCGGCCGGGATGACGAGCGTCGAGAGCTGGGTGAAGATGCCGATGACCAGGCTCCCGACCAGGGCCCCGAACGCCGTGCCGAGCCCGCCGAGGGTGACCCCGGCGAACAGCAGCAGCAGGATCTGGAAGCCGAGCAGGTAGCTGACCTGCTGCGACAGGGCCAGCAGCACGCCGCCGAGCACGGCCAGCGCGGTGCCGATGATCCACACGGCGTTGATGACGCGCTCGACGTCGATGCCGGACGACGCGGCCAGCGAGGGGTTGTCCGCCACCGCGCGGGTCGCCTTGCCGAGGCGGGTGCGCACGAGCGCCAGGCCGACGGCGGTGAGCACCACGACCGACAGGCCCATGATGACCAGGTCCCGCGGCGGGATCTCGATCGGACCGATCGAGATCGGCTGCTGCGTGGCGTACTGCGCGTAGGACCGCGAGCTGCCGCCGAAGAAGTAGAGGTAGACGTAGCGCAGCACCAGCGAGAGGCCGATGCTCACGACGAGCGCGGCGATCAGCCCGGTGCCGCGCCTGCGCAGCGGGCCCCACAGGCCCTTGTCGACGAGCATCCCGAAGGCGCCGCCGACGATCACCGCCATGATCGTCGCGGGGATCAGGTTGATGCCCCAGGTGACGTTGAAGACGTACGCCGCGATGGCGCCGCCGGTGAGGAACTCGCCGTGCGCGAAGTTGGTCAGCCCGGTGGTGCCGAAGATCAGCGACAGCCCGATGGCGCCCATGGCGATGACCAGGCCGAACTGCACGCCGCGCACGAACAGCTGGAGCGCCCGCTCCGCGGTGCCCGTCGTGTCGCGGTCCCCCTCGCCCAGGATGAACAGCGCCGGCTGGACGGCCCCGGGGCGGACCGTGACCTCGCGCTCCTCGCCGCCCTCGGTGCGGACCGTCACGCCCTCGGGGAGGGAGTCGAGGTCGAGCTTGACGACGTAGTCGCCCGGCTCGGGCAGCGGGATGGCGAACTGGCCGTTCTCGTCGCTCTCCGCCTGGCCGACGACCTCGCCGTCCTTCTCGACGGTGATCCTCGCGCCGGCGACGCGCTCGCCGCCGTTGTTGAGCGTGCCGCGCACGCCCTCGCCCTCGGCCAGCGCCGGGGCCGCCATGGTCAGCAGCGCCAGGGCCAGCGCGACCAGGGTCAGCACAGGCAGCAGGACCAGCCTGGCTCTGCCGCGGGCGGCGCGTCCGGGCGGTGGCCCTGACGCTTGGACGGGACGGGGGAGGATCTTCCCCACGCGACGCTCCTCCGGGTCTGCCGGGGAGTTCTGCCCCCCCGGCGGCGAGTCGACGGCCGTCATCGAGCCCCGCCCGGTGGGGCCGGGAACGACGGCGGCGGGTCGCTACTCAACCACGTCGCCCGCACCCTGCGCGCGACGCAACACGATCGTCATCTGCGTGCTGCGTAGCCTGCCCGGGTGCGACCTGATGTACGGCTGGCCGTCCGCGGGCTGCGGGCGGGCCACGGCGGTGTCGGGGCCGTGTCCGGAATCGACCTCGACGTCGGGTCCGGCGAGGTCGTCGCGCTGCTCGGGGCCAACGGCGCCGGGAAGACCTCGACGTTGCGCGCGGTGTCCGGGCTGCTGCGCCCGGCGGCCGGCTCCGTCCTGCTCGGCGACCGTCGCCTCGACCTGCTCCCTCCGCACGAGGTCGTCGCCGCCGGTGTGGCGCACGTGCCCGAGGGGCGGCGCGTCTTCGCCCGCATGACCGTGCGCGAGAACCTCGAGCTGGGCGCCTACACCGACCGCGCGGGCGCGGGTACGGCGCTGCGCCAGGTGCTGGACCTGCTCCCGCTGCTCGCCGACCGGCAGGAGCAGACGGCGGGGACCCTCTCGGGCGGTGAGCAGCAGCTGCTCGCGCTCGGCCGGGCGCTGATGAGCGGACCGCAGGTGCTGCTGCTCGACGAGCCCTCCACCGGGCTGGCGCCGCAGGCCGTCCAGGCCGTGCTGGACGTCCTCGCGGGCGTGGCCGCTGCGGGCACCGCGGTGCTGCTCGTGGAGCAGGACGTCGAGGCGGCGCTGGGACTGGCCTCCTGGGCGTACGTCCTGGAGACGGGACGGGTCGTGACGCAGGGGCCGCCGGGGCAGGTGCGGGCCGACCCCGCTCTGGCGGAGGCCTACCTGGGCGGATGACTCCCCGTTTTCGGCGCGCTACTGTCTGTCGACCCAGCAGGAGGAGCCCGGATGCCTCGCAGTGCCCTACGGGTCCGCCCCGCCGCTGCGGCCGATCTTCCCGCCCTGCTCGCGCTGGGTGAGGAGCTGCGGGACGCGCTCCCCAGCTCGGCCGGTGAGCCTCAGCGGCACCGCGGCACCCCGGCGGCGGCGCGTGCCGCCCTGGAGCACCGCTACCTGGAGGCGCTCGCCGACCCCGACCGCCACCTGGTGGTGGTCGTCGACCACGCGGAGGCACCGGTCGGGATGGCGCTGCTCACGGTCGCCCCCGTCAACGCCCTGCTCGACCTGCCGGCCGTGCACATCAGCCACGCCGTGGTCGCGGACCGCCACAAGCGGCGCGGCGCGGGCAAGGCCCTGGTGGCGGCTGCCGCGTCGTACGCCGAGGCGCAGGGCATCGCCCAGATCGTCGTGTCGGTGCACCCGGGCTCGCGGGACGCGAACCGCTTCTTCGCCCGGCTGGGCTTCGCGCCCATGGTCGTGCGGCGGGTGGCGCCGGTGGCCGTCGTGCGCCGGCACCTGTCCCAGGGAGAGACGCGCGGGATCGACCACGTCGTCCGGCGCCGGCCGCGACGTCCCGGCCGGCGGGCCCTGCAGCCCGCCGCGGTCGACTCTGAGACGGCTCCCTCCTAGCGAGCGTCCCTAGACTCGGGCGGGTGGCTGCCGCGACGACCAAGGACGAGACGCCCCAGCGCTCCCGGCTGCTGCTGCTGGACGGGCACTCGCTGGCCTACCGGGCCTTCTTCGCCCTGCCCGTCGAGAACTTCTCGACGACGACGGGCCAGCCGACGAACGCCGTCTACGGCTTCACGGCGATGCTCATCAACGTCCTGCGGGACGAGCAGCCCACGCACGTCGCGGTCAGCTTCGACGTCTCGCGGTCGACGTTCCGCACGGAGGAGTACGCCGACTACAAGGCCGGGCGGGCCGAGACCCCGACCGACTTCAAGGGCCAGGTGTCGCTCGTCCGCGAGGTGCTCGACGCGCTGCGCG
>SCTD01000082.1 GCA_004299215.1 Frankiales bacterium
TCGACCCGGTGCGCTACAGCCTCGAGGACGCGATCGTCGAGGGCGTCGAGGTACCGAGCCGCAACGGCATCGACACGATCTGGGTCGACATCATCCGGCCGAAGACCGCGTCCGGCGTGAAGCTGCCGGTGATCATGGATGCGTCGCCCTACTTCAACACCCTGGGCCGCGGCTGGGAGGGGCACTGCAAGACGCCCACCACCGGCCTGTCCACCCCGACCGGCACGCCGGGCCTGGGCTGCACCAAGCAGTCGCCGTTCCCGGAGTACTACGACGACTACTTCGTCCCGCGGGGTTACGCCGTCGCGCTGATGGACCTGCGCGGCACGCGCAACACCAGCGGCTGCCAGACCTACGGCGACCGCGACGAGGTCTACGACGCCGTGGACGTCGTCGACTGGCTGGTGGAGCAGCCGTGGAGCAACGGCAAGGTCGGCCTGACCGGCGGCTCCTACGACGGCACGATCGCCACCGGTGTGGCCGTCGAGCAGCCGATCAGCGGCAAGCACAAGGACGCCGTCGGCGCCGTGATCCCGATCCGCGCGATCGACCGCTGGTACGACTACCACTTCCTCAACGGCGTCGCCTCCAGCGGCCACGCGGCGACCCCGGCGCTGTTCACGACCGCGCTCGCGGCCGCGGACAACCCCAACTCCGGGACGCCCCGGGGTGGTGTCGCCACCGTCCAGCGCAAGGGCTGCATCGCCACCTTCGGGCAGGCGACCAACGCCGGCTACGCCCCCGTCTACCAGGAGGCGAACAACGACTTCTGGACCGAGCGCGACTTCGCCAAGGACGCCGCCGGCACCCGGACCGCCTTCTTCCTCATGCACGGCCTCTACGACTTCAACGTCAAGACCAACAACGTCGGCCAGATGTGGACCGCGCTGCCCAAGAAGGCGCCGAAGAAGATGTGGCTGATGAACGGCGACCACGTCGACCCGGACGTGCCGGACGCCGAGACGGCCCAGGCCGGCGGGCACTTCCTGCCCTTCACCTTCCAGCAGGCCTACCGCACGGCGACGCACCGCTGGTGGGCGCAGTTCCTCAAGGGCCTGCCGGCCGGCGCGCTCGACACCCCGACCGTCGAGGTCCAGGGCGACGACGGGAAGTGGCTCGGCAGCCGGGTCTGGCCGATCCCGAGCAAGGACTCCGTGCTGCACCTGACGGCCGACGGCAAGGCGACGCCGGGTGCGCCGGCCGCCGGCACCGTGTCCTGGTACGACGGCGAGGTCGTGCGCTCCTCGCCGACCAGCCAGGCCTTCGTGACCGCGCCGGTCAAGAAGGCCACCCGCATCAGCGGCCAGGTCGTCTTCGACCTCGCCTACACCCTGGGCGGCCCCGACACGACCATCGCCGTGCGCATCGACGACCTGCCGCCGGGCGTGGAGGACGACGCCCCCGTCGGCGACCCCATCCTCGACGGACCGCCCGAGGACGCGTTCACGGTGTCGTACGGCTGGGCCCGCGCGGCGTACCGCAGCACCATCGAGCCGCGGGGCATCTCGACCCCGCACGGGCCGGAACCGGTCCTCCCCGGCGAGTCGGTCCGGACCGCCTTCGGCTCGCTGCCGCTCGACTTCGTCGTGCGCCCCGGGCACCGGCTGCGCTTCACCTTCTCGGCCTCGGACGGCGGCACGCTGGCCGCGGAGACGGGCGGCAACGTGACGCTGCAGCTGGGGAAGGGCCTGTCGACCGTACGGCTGCCGATCGGCCGTTAGCCCGCGCCGCTGGGTCGGAATGACCAGCGGCGGACCATCCCCGTTGACCATGGGTCGACGGACCCGTCGGGCGGACGATATGTCCATGTCCACACCTCGACGGTCGACCGTCACGCTCGACTCGCTGCCCGCGCTGCACCGCAGCGTGCAGGACGGCTCGCTGGAGCTGCTCTACCAGCCCGAGATCGATCTCGCCACCGGCGCGATCGTCGCCATGGAGGGGCTGCTCCGCTGGCACCACGAGTCGCTCGGCATGCTCCCGCCCCCGGCCTTCCTGGGGCTGGCGGACGTCAGCGGCGAGATCATCCCGATCGGCGAGTGGGTGCTGCGCGCCGGTGCCGCCGAGGCGCGGCGATGGGCGAGCATCCCCGGCCCGACCCGCCGGCTCTGGCTGAACGTCAGCGGCGCCGAGCTCGTCGCCGAGGGGTTCGTCGACCTGGTCGCCGACGTCGTCTCCTCGCACGGGCTGGCCGACGGCGCCCTCGGACTGGAGGTCCCCGAGACCGTCGTCGTCGGCCTCGGCGCGAGCGCGACCCCGCTGCTCCGCGAGCTGGGTGAGGCCGGCGTTGCCCTGGCCATCGACGACTTCAGCAGCTTCTACGCGACCCTCGGCGCCATCGAGGTGCTGCCGATCGACGCCGTGAAGCTGGCGCACCGCTACGTCCGGGGCGTCGGCGAGCTGGTCGGTCCGGACGGCAGCGGCGACCCGCTGGTCTCGGCCGTCATCGAGCAGGCGCACGCCCGCGGCCTCTACGTCGTCGCCGAGGGCGTCGAGACCTGGGGCGAGGCCGCCCGGCTCATCGAGCTGGGGTGCGACCGCGCGCACGGCTGGCTGTTCGAGAGCGCGCAGCGGGCCGACAAGGCGCGCTGGCTGCTCGAGCACGGCAAGGGCTGGCCGCCGCGCCACGTCCCGACGCCGCGCACCGAGGCCTGATCCCCGTACTCTCGGAGGCGTGCGCTTCCTCAAGGGGCACGGCACCGAGAACGACTTCGTGGTGCTGCCCGACCCCGACGGCGAGATCGCGCTGACGCCTGGGCTGGTCGCGCGGCTGTGCGACCGTCGGGCGGGGATCGGCGGAGACGGCGTGCTGCGCGTGGTGCGGTCGGCGGCGACGCCCGACGCCGCCCAGTGGGCCGGTGAGACCGACTGGTTCATGGACTACCGCAACGCCGACGGGTCGGTCGCCGAGATGTGCGGCAACGGCGTGCGCGTCTACGCGCGCTACCTCGTGGCCGCCGGGCTCGCCCGCCCCGGCCACCTGCGCCTCGCGACCCGCGGCGGCATCAAGGAGGTCGACGTCCCGGCGACCGGCGACGTCAGCGTCGACATGGGGCCGGCGCTCGTCGGCGACCCGGTCGACGTCGACGGCACGCCCGCGACGTTCGTCGACGTGGGCAACCCGCACGCCGTCGTCCCGGTCGCCTCGGTCGACGGGCTCGGCGAGCTGAAGACGTCGCGGCTCGACCTCAACGTGGAGTACGTCGAGGACGTCTCGCCGACGGCGATCCGGATGCGGGTCCACGAGCGGGGCGTCGGCGAGACGCGCAGCTGCGGCACGGGAGCCTGCGCCGCGGTCGTCGCCACCGCGCTGCGCACGGGCACGCCGCGCGGCACCGCCTACGACGTCGAGGTCCCCGGCGGTCACCTGACCGTCACCTGGCGCGAGGACGGCCACACGGTGCTCACCGGCCCGGCCGTCCTGCTGGCAGAAGGAGTGGTGGACGAGACGTGGCTGACGACGGCCTGACGGCGGCGGAGGCGGCGGCCGCGCTGAAGAAGCCCGTGGGCGACTGGGGCTTCGGCTGGATGAGCGACGCCTCGGTGCGCGAGCGCGGCAAGGCCGAGCTCGGCCTGCGCGGCCGGCCGCTCTACCACCTCGGCCGGGCCGGGGCGATGGGCGACGTGCCGGTCGACGTGGTCGTGGCGGCGGAGGCGTTCTTCCCGGCCGAGGTGGTCCGCGCGGC
>SCTD01000083.1 GCA_004299215.1 Frankiales bacterium
GACGCCCGTCGCCCCGCTGCCGTAGCCGAAGGCCATCGCAGCCGGATCGACCTTCTGCGGCGGCTGCTGGTAAGGGAAGGAGCCGAGCGTGTGGGCCACCCCGTCCTCGTTGAACCGGTTGCGCAGGTCCTCGTAGGCCGCGGCGCCCCTCTCCGGGCCGAGGTCGGCGACGGCCGACAGGAAGCGGTTGGCGTTGGCCAGCTCCGCCCCGCCGCCGGCACCGAACAGCGCCCGCACGATCGAGACGATCGCCACGATGTCGGTCGTCCGGAACGGGGCGGGCAGCTCGAGGCCCGCGTCAGCCAGTGCCGGCGGCACCGGGACGAGCCCGGAGCGCATGTCGAGCACGGCGGCGTTCATCCCCTGGACGATCTGGTCGAGCAGGTCGACCAGGTCCTGGCCGTCCTGGCCGTACTCCGCCGGGATCCGGTCGATCATCGACTGGAACTCCGCCTCCGTGTAGCCGTAGATGCGGGCGATCTCGGCGTCGGCCAGCCACGATGCGTTGTCCCCCAGCAGCTCGAAGGCCTCCGCGCGCCCGAGGGCGACGAGCAGCATGATGATCGGCAGCCGGTCCTCGATCGCGACGTAGCCCGCGCCGAAGGCGGCGGCCAGGTCGTCCTCGCCGTAGACGTGCGGGACCCCCCACTCGGCGTCGCGCAGCACCTTCACGTCGGCCCGCGGGAAGTACTCCCTGCTGACGTCGGTCGGGACGTCGAAGCTGCCGTCCTTGAAGTACTTCGTGGTGATCTCGTCCTGCGTGAGGGTCGGGTAGCCCTGGACCAGGTCGTCGTACGCCCGGAGCTCCTTCTCCTTCTCCAGCAGGGGGGTTCCGGGCGGTGTGATCGTCCCGTGCAGCAGCGCGTCGTCGATCGCGAGCAGGTCCTCGCTGGTCGGGAACGCGACCACCGAGGACGCCGGGGTCGCGACCAGCAGCGCGCCGATCAGGGCAAGGACGACGAGGGTGCGCGCGCGCGTCATGCGCCGACCTTAGAACCTGTTCCAGTTCGCGAGACGGTCAACGCCGGGGTTCCTCACTTCTCGATCGCGCAAGAGGTGAGGAAGCCCGGCGTTGATCACCGGAGAGGGGGGCTCAGCCGGACGGCGACGGGGACGGCCCCGGTGAGGCGCCCGTGCTGGCGGCGAGCCGCGCGAGCACCCGCTCCAGCCGGTCCTGCGCCGCGCCGTACGCCGCGAAGTCACCGCGGCGCAGCGCCTCCTGACCCTCCCGGAACGCGGCGTCCGCCTCCGCGATGAGCGAGGCGAGATCGCCTGCGCCGGAAGGCGTCGGAGCCGGCGTGGGCGTCGCACCGGGCGACGGCGTGGCCGGTGTCTCGTCCGGCGGCTGCACCCCGAACAGGTCGGCCAGCGACCGCGCGAGGGTGGTGTTGGCCGCCACCTCGTTGCCGTAGCTCACCAGCACCCGCTGCAGCGTCGGGAAGCTCTCGCCGCCCTGCGCCCGGACGAAGACCGGCTGCACGTAGAGCAGCCCCTCGCCGGCCGGGATCGTGAGCAGGTTGCCGAAGGTGACCTCGGCGCGGTTCTGCCGGAACGGGAACAGCGCGTCGGCGACGACCTGCTCGGACAGGAACTGGTTGGCCACCTGGCCCGGACCGTTCGGGGCGTTGGCGCGCGGGAACTGCAGCACCCGGATGGTGCCGTAGTCGTCCGGGTCGGAGGAGACCGACGCGAACGCCGCGAGGTTCGGCCGGCGCAGGCCGGTGAACGAGGTGTTCAGCCGGAACTGCTCCCCGGGCACCCCGGGGAACTGCAGCAGCGAGTAGAAGGGCGGCTGGGCAGGGACCGAGGCGCGGGTGATGTCGATCGCCGGCTGCTGAGCGGTCTGCTCGGACTGGTTGGTGTTGATGCCCGCCGAGGCGTTGACGGCCTCCGCCGGGTCGGCCGGGATCTCCCAGAAGTCCTCGCGGGTGTAGAACTCCGCGGCGTCGGTGACGTGGTAGGCCGCGAGCAGCTCCCGCTGCACCTTGAACAGGTCCTCCGGGTAGCGGAAGTGCGCCCGCAGCGACTCGCTGATCTCGCTCTCGGGGCGGACCAGGTCGCCGCCGAAGGCCTTGTTCCAGGTCTGGAGGACCGGGTCGTCGTCCCCCCACTGGTAGAGCGTGACCGTGCCGTCGTAGGCGTCGACGGTCGCCTTGACCGAGTTGCGGATGTAGTTCACCTGCCGCTGCAGAGCGACCCCGCGGCTCTGGCTGTCGATGACCGCCTCGCCGAAGTTGGTGCTCTGGGAGTACGGGTAGCCGCTGCTGGTGGTGTAGCCGTCGACGATCCACACGATCCGGCCGTCGACCGCAGCGGGGTACGGGTCGGCGTCGAGCTCGAGGAACGGCGCGACCTTCTCGACGCGCTCCCGGGGCTCCCGGACGTACATCAGCCGGCTGTCCTCCTGGATGGCGTCGGACAGCAGCAGGTTGGGCTCGCGGTACTTCAGCGCGAAGGCCAGCTTGCGCCCGAGGTGGGAGAGCTGCACGCCGCCGTCGCCGTCGTAGTTGAACGTCGCCTGGTCGCTCTCCTCGCCGCGGGTCTGCCCGCCGGACAGGCCGAGCGGCCCGTCGATCTCGGGCTGGTCGGTGTTGACGACGGAGTAGGACGGCGACAGCTCGCCGAAGTAGATGCGCGTCTGGTCCAGCTGGATCGGGTTGTCGGCGGCGTTCGGGTCGACGAACAGCGGGCGGCCCTCGGCGTCGACCGAGCCCGCGGGCGCGGCGATCAGTCCGTTGCCGTGGGTGTAGGCGAGCCGCTCGTTGATCCAGCTGCGCTGGTTGCTCGCGAGGTTGCCGATCTGCACCTCACGCGCGGCGACGACGAAGTCCTGCAGCTCCCCGTCGACCTCGTAGCGGTCGATGTCGAGCTGGTTGTTCACGCCGAAGTAGAACGTCAGCCGCTGCAGCTGCTCGAAGGTCGGCGCGAGCCGGTTCGGGTCGAGCAGCCGGGCGCTGTCCACCCGAGCCGCCTGCGCGCGCAGCTCCTCGGGATCGACGTCCTGGGACGCCTGGTAGTCCTCGACCTCGGTCTCGTCGATGCCGTACGCCGCGCGCGTCGCGTCGATGTTGCGCTGGATGTAGGGCTGCTCGCGCTGGTCCTCGTTCGGCTTCACCCGGAACTGCTGGATGTAGGCGGGGTAGATGCCGCCGATGACGACCGCCGACACCACCAGCAGCGCCAGCGCTCCAGCCGGCAGCAGGATGTTGCGCACGACGATGTTCGCGAAGAACAGCAGCGCGCAGATGAGCGCGATGCCGATGAGGATGTTCTTGGCCGGCAGCACCGCGTTGACGTCGGTGTAGCCGGCGCCCTCGACGTAGCCGCGGGTCGAGAACGCCAGGCCGAACCGGTCGAGGTAGTAGGCGAAGCCCTTCAGCAGCACGATGACGCCGATGAGCACCGACAGGTGGGCGCGCGCGGCGGGGCTGACCTTCTCCCCCGCCGTCTGCAGCCGGACGCCGCCGAACAGGTAGTGCGTCGCCGCGGCGGCGATGAGCGCCAGCACGACCGCGGTGAGCAGGAAGCCCAGCACGAAGCGCTGGAACGGATAGGTGAACGCGAAGTACGAGATGTCGCGCCCGAACTGCGCGTCCTCCTGACCGAAGCTCGTCCCGTTGCGCCACAGCAGCCACGTCTGCCAGCGCGCCGCGGCCGACAGCCCGGCGAACAGCCCGAAGACGGCCGATCCCAGCAGCAGCACGGGGGTCAGGAACGGCTCGACGGCGAGGCGGTAGCGCTCGAGGTTCTGCTGCTCCAGCGACATCGGCCGGAACGGCGGCCGGAAGCGGTAGGCGAGGAAGACGTTGAGGCCGACGATGAGCGCCATCAGCAGGCCGAAGCCGACGAACAGCATCAGCCTCGTGGTGAGCACCGTCGTGAAGACGTCGGCGTAGTCGACGCTCTGGAACCACAGCAGGTCGGTGTAGAGCGAGATCGCCACACCGCCGAGCAGCAGGATGACGGCGAGGACCACGAGCACGGGTCCGAGCAGGCGCGGGCGGGCAGGCAGGCCCGCCCCTGGGGTGCGGACGGCCACGCGGAGGGCTCCTCGGGTCGGGGGTGCGAACGGGACAACCCTTCCACACCGGCGCCGGTTCCTCGCACCGGGTGATCACCCGCGAGGATGGAGGGCATGTCACTCCCGCGCGATCCACTGACCTCCCCCCTCCAGTCCGTCGTCGGCGAGGTCGAGGGGCACGTCGCCGAGGCAGGCTGGGACCAGCCGCCGC
>SCTD01000699.1 GCA_004299215.1 Frankiales bacterium
GCGACGCTCGACCTGCCGCTGAGACCGTGCCCGCAGGTCCGTCAGCCGAGCGGCTCGCTCACGGCGACCGCCGTCGTCGTGTCGCTCTGGCCGTAGTAGACGAACCACCGGTCGCGGAAGCGGACCAGGCCCTCGACGAAGGTGACGTTGGGGACCAGCCCCGCCTTCTCCTCCGGCGCCGTGGGCTGCAGGAACGGCTCCTCGTCGCGGGCCAGCACCTGCCGCGGGTCCTCCGCCGAGAAGGCGACCTGGCCGCAGCGGTAGTCGACGTCCATGTCGTCGACGGAGGCGATGCGGGCGCCGTTGACGAGCAGCACGACGCGGCCGTCGACGAGCACCGGCGGTGCGCCGACCTCGACCAGGTCGCTGTCCCACCGGCCGGGTCGGCCCTCGAGCACCGGGGTGTCCCCCGCCGTCCACCTGCGCAGGTCGGACGAGGTCGCGTGGTAGATCGCGCCCTCGCCGAGGTACATGTGCCAGCGCCCGCCGAGCTGCTGCGGCAGGATCCCGCCGGCCTTGCTCCACGGCCGCCACTCCCGGCGGCTCCGGGCCCATGCGAGCGTCTGCCAGGTGTCCAGGTCCGGGAAGAGCGGACCGTGCTTGGTCCAGCTGCGCAGGTCGGTCGACGTGGCCAGGCACAGCTGTGCGGAGGTGCCGTCGAAGCCGGTGTAGGTCAGGTAGTGGGTGCCGTCGATGCTCGTGAGGCGCGGGTCCTCGCAGCCCTGCCGCTCATACGACTCGGTCGGCTCGAGCACCGGGTCCGGCTCGGCCTCGAAGTGCAGCCCGTCGTCGCTGACCGCGATGCCGAGCCGCGAGACCCTGTCCGCAGCGTGCGCCCGGTAGACCAGCACCACGCGGTCGTCGTGCACGACAGCGGCTGGGTTGTAGACGTTCTCGCTCTGCCAGCCGTCACCGGTGGGTCTCAGGACGGGGTTGCCGGACCACGGCACGAACCTGCCGAGGAGGGCGCCCATCAGGCGACCGGTCGCTCCGGGCCCTCGTGCACGAAGCAGCTGCACTCCCCCGACCACGCGAAGCCGCGCACGGCGGTGACGCCGTCCCGCCGGCCGGTCGAGGGGCGCGAGGCGATCGTGCCCGCAGCGGAGAAGCCCCCGCCGAGGCGGTCGAGCCCGGCCCGGAAGGCCGGCAGGCTGATCCCGTCGGCGGCGTCCAGCGAGGTGCGCAGGAGGTTGACCACGTCGCAGTGGAAGAACGACAGGGTCTGCTGCAGGCCCGACGACGGGACCTTGTTGGCCTTGGCCAGCGTGGCCAGGCACGCCTTCGCCGCGGGCCGCGAGGCGTACTCGTTCCGGCCGTAGCTGACGTCGGCGCTCGGCCACCAGCCCACGCCCTTCGCGCCGTTGAAGACCCTCCCGGCCACGGGCACGAGACCCGCCTCGTGCAGCAGCGGCATCACGTCCTGCGAGGTGAAGCCGTAGCGCGGGTAGTAGCCCTGGCTGTTCGCCTGCT
>SCTD01000084.1 GCA_004299215.1 Frankiales bacterium
ACACCAGCGGCTTGCCGAGCTCGCGCAGCAGCGCCTTCACGACGGGGTGGTCCGGGATGCGCACGCCGACGGTCTTCTTCCTCGGGTGGGCGAGCCGGCGCGGCACCTCCTTGGTCGCGGTGAGGATGAAGGTGTACGGCCCGGGCGTCGCGGCCTTGATGCTCCGGAAGGCGGCGTTGTCCAGGTGGACGAACTGGCCGAGCTGCGCGAAGTCCGAGCAGACCAGCGTGAAGTCGTGCTTGTCGTCGAGGTGCCGGATGGTGCGGATCCGGTCCGCCCCGTGCGGGTTGTCGAGCGCGAAGCCCAGGGCGTAGCAGGAGTCCGTCGGGTAGGCGATCAGCCCGCCGTCGTGCAGCAGCGCCACGGTCTGCGCGATCACCCGCGGCTGCGGGTCGACCGGGTGGACGTCGACGTAGCGGGCCATGCGCGCAGGCTAGGGCCACCACGTGTCGCGGGTGCGGCTCCGGTGTCGCCGGGGAAGACCGACGACGTGCTGCTCCGGATCGCCGTCGCGCTCGCAGCGGCGCTCGGCGTCCTGACGGCTCTCCTCGCCGCCGGCGTCGACCTGCCCGGCGACGCCCCCCTGCTCCGGCAGGCGGCCGCAGTCGACGCGCTGGACCGGCCGGCCGAGCTGGTCTCCCGCGGGACGGGGTACGCCGCCGTCGGGGTGCTCACGGCGGGGGTCGTCGCCCTGCTGGTCCGAATCGGGCGCGGGCGCACGGCGTTCGGCGCCGCCGTGGCCGTCGCCGGCGCGGTCGGCGGGAACGCGGCGCTGAAGCTGCTCGTCGACCGGCCGCGGCCGGCCACCGCGGACCCGTCCGTCTCGGACCTGAGCTACCCGAGCGGTCACGCTGCTGCCACGGTGGCACTGCTGCTCGCGGTGCTCATGGCGGCCGGGATCCGTCGCTGGCTGCTGGCGTCGGGCGCGCTGCTCGTCCTCGCCTCCGCCGGCGCCCAGCTGGTGCTCGGGCTGCACCACCCGTCCGACCTCGTCGGAGGGTGGCTGTGGGCCGGCTCCTGGACGCTGGCCGTGTGGTCCTGGTGCGCTCGACCCGTCAGACCGGGGTGACGATCCGGCGCAGGCCGCTGGCGCGCAGCACCTGCCGTCCGACCGCGGCGCGCACCGACTCCTCGGTGCCGATGACCCGCACGTGCCGTCGTGCGCGGGTGATCGCGGTGTAGAGGAGCTCACGGGTGAGCAGCGCCGACGCCGTCTCGGGCAGCAGCACGGACACCGCGTCGTACTGGCTGCCCTGGCTGCGGTGGATCGTCATCGCGTACACGGTCTGCACGTCCGACAGCCGGCCGGGATGCATCAGCACGGGGGTGCTGCCTCGGCCGAAAGCGGCCAGGAGGGCGCCGTCCCGGGCGACCACCACTCCCGTGTCGCCGTTGTAGACCTTCGCCTCGTGGTCGTTCTTCGTGACGAGCAGCGGCTGCCCGGCGTACCACTCGTCGGCGTACGCCGGCGCTCCAGCCCACTCGGCCGCGCGGCGCGCCCACTCGCTGACGCCGAACCGCCCGCGGCGGTGCGCGCACAGCAGCTTGTGCGCCTCGAGCCGGCGCAGCGCCTCGTCGACGTCACCGGCGGCGGCCGCCTCCGTCAGCGCCAGCGAGGACGCGCGCACGTCGTCGACCAGCCCGTCGAGCTCGCCGGGGCCGACGAGGGACACCTCCTCCTCCCCCGCGTTGAGCAGCGACCAGGTCAGGTCGGCGTCGCCCTCACGGACGGCGACCGCGAGCGTCGCGATGGCGCCGCCGAAGCGCCGTCCGCGGCTGAGCCGGACGATGCCGTTGCCGAGCCGCTCCCGCTCCTTCGCGGTGAGCGCGGCCTCCTTCGGGTCGTCCGCGGCGGTGAGATCCGCACCGACCAGCGCGTCCAGCGTCGGGTCGGCGGCTCCCGTGACCGGCCGGGCGACGAGGTCCGCCAGCACGGCGCCCGCGTCGACCGAGGTGAGCTGGTCGGGGTCGCCGACCAGCACCAGCCGCGCGTCCGGCCGGAGGGCCTCCAGCAGCCTCGCCATCATGGTGAGCGACACCATCGAGGTCTCGTCGACGACCACGACGTCGTAGGGCAGCCGGTTCGTCGCGTCGTGCCGGAAGCGGGTCCTGCTGTCCGGTCGCCAGCCGAGCAGCCGGTGCAGCGTCATCGCCGACAGCTCGGGCAGTCCGAGGCTCCCGGCCTGCTCGCGCACGGACTCCTGCAGCCGTGCAGCGGCCTTGCCGGTGGGCGCGGCGAGCGCGACGCGCAGTCCCGGCCGCTTCAGCAGTGCGAGCACGCGCGCGACCGTCGTGGTCTTGCCGGTGCCCGGTCCACCGGCGAGCACCGTCGTCCACCGGGTCGCGGCCAGCGCCACGGCGATCCGCTGCCGGTCGGGCGCGACGGCGTCCGGGAAGAGCGTCGCCAGCCGGGCACCCACCTCCGCGACGTCCACCGGCGGCGGGACGAGCGCCCGGTCGTCGAGCAGGTCGCGCACGGCCTGCTCCTGCCGCCAGTAGCGGTCCAGGTAGAGCAGCGGCCCGGCGTCGGTGTCGACCAGCCGCAGCGGGCGGAGCTCACCGAGCGGGCTGCCGATCACCAGCGGGCTGCGCCGGAGCCCGTCGACGACCGTCCCGAGCGCGGGCCAGGGCAGCGCCGAGACGTCGACCTCGGACTCCTCGTCGACGACGACGTCACGCATCCGCTCGAGCTCGAGGCAGGTGGCGCCGAGCCGCACGGCGCGCACCGCGAGCGCGGCCGCGAGCAGCACCGCCTCGGCGTCCTCCCGACCGAGCCGGCCGAGCCGGCGGGCGACGTGCACGTCTGCCGGCGCCAGCACCTCCGCGGCGGCGAAGTCCGCCAGCAGGCCGGTCACGACGAGCCCGCCAGCAGGTCGGAGAGGGCGGTGACCAGCGCGGGCGGCGGGTTCCAGTCGAAGACACCGCAGCCGGAGGGGGTCTCGGGACCGACCATCCCCCGCACGAAGAGGTACAGCACCCCACCGAGGTGCGTCGCGGGGTCGTAGCCCGGCTGCCGCCAGCGCAGGAAGCGGTGCAGCGCGACGCAGTAGAGCAGCGCCTGCAGCGGGTAGTGCGCTCGCAGCATCTCGGCCGCCATCGCCCCCTGCGTGTAGTGCAGCGCTGTGAGGTCGCCGCGCGAGAGCCGGTTGGTCTTGTAGTCGACGACGACGTACGACGGACCGGCCAGCCGCAGCACCGCGTCGATCGACCCGGAGAGGTAGCCGCGCAGCGGTGCGGCCTCGACCGTCTCGAGC
>SCTD01000008.1 GCA_004299215.1 Frankiales bacterium
CCGACCCGCGGGGCGAGGAGCTGCACCGCGCGAAGCCCGCGACGCAGCAGGCGATCTCGGCCGCGGTGGCCGCCGACACGACGCACGCGCTGCGGGCGGTCGTGGAGCAGGGAAGCGGTCGCGGGGCGCGGCTGTCCGGCCGGCCGGCCGCGGGCAAGACCGGCACGACCACCGGCAACACCGCCGCCTGGTTCGTCGGCTACACCCCGCAGCTCGCCACGTCCGTCGCGCTGTTCTCGGAGAAGCAGGACACCCCGCTGCGCGGGATCGCCGGCGTCGGCGAGGTGACCGGCGGCAGCCTGCCGGCGCGCACCTGGAGCACCTTCATGTCGACCGCCCTCGAGGGCGCCCCGGTGAAGCAGTTCCCCGCGCCGGTCTTCGGCGGGAGCGCGCCGTCGCCGTCCCCGTCGCCGTCCGCCTCGGTCTCCCCGTCGGCCTCGCCCTCGGCGAGCCCGACGCTGTCGCCGAGCCCGCTGCCGTCGCCGTCGTACTCGCCCTACGTCTACACCTACGACCCCTACAGCCCGCAGCCCTCGCCGACGCAGGAGTACGAGGCGCAGCCCGCCTCGTCGCCCCATGCCTCGCCGACGCCGACGCCGTCGCCGACCTACGCCGAGAGCAGGCGCGGGAAGCAGGGCGAGCCGTCGCCGAGCCCGTCGTACGGCTGAGCGCTCGCCACCGGGTCAGTAGCCGGCGTCCAGGTCCACCCGTCCGAGCAGCTCGTCACCGGCGGCGAACCGGCGCACGTTCTCCGTGATCCGCGCGGCCAGCAGCGGCTGCGCGGTCTGCCACGGGTTGGCCGTGTGCGGGGTCGACGGCGACCTCATCGGCACGAAGCTGCCGCGCAGCAGCACGGGCGGGCCCGTCACCCCTGGCCGGGCGCTGCTCCACCTCGGCGACGGGCAGCTCGTCGCCGTCCAGGTGCCCACTGCCGGCTCCTGACGCCGCTGCGGTCGTCCACAGGCCGTCGCCGTGCACAGCCGATGCTCGATAGGTTGCGCCGGTCCCCACGGAAGACGGGAGCCGCCGGTGGCGAGCGGAGTCAGCGCCTACGACAACGTCGA
Organism: Frankiales bacterium; assembly: GCA_004299215.1. Classification (GTDB taxonomy): domain Bacteria; phylum Actinomycetota; class Actinomycetes; order Mycobacteriales; family SCTD01; genus SCTD01. Next base: position 1,065 of record SCTD01000008.1, read on the forward strand.
GGCCGAGGTCCGCGAGCTCGTGCGCCGTCGCGGGCTGAACCCGGTCGAGGAGCAGCCCGCGATGCGCCGGCTCGTCGACGAGGTCGTCCGGGACTACGAGGAGCGTGCGCTCACCTCGTCGCTGCCGCCGCTGTTGGACGCCCGGTCGGCCGCACGTGCGGTCTACGACGCCGTCGCCGGGTTCGGGCCGCTGCAGCGGCACCTCGACGACCCGAGCGTCGAGGAGCTCTGGATCAACGAGCCCGGGCGCGTCTTCGTGGCCCGCCGCGGGCGGTCGGAGCTGACGACCACGATCCTCGACGACGGGCAGGTCCGCGACCTGGTCGAGAAGATGCTGAAGACGACGGGGAGGCGGATCGACCTGTCGACGCCGTTCGTCGACGCGATGCTGCCGGACGGCTCGCGGCTGCACGTCGTCATACCTGATATCACTCGGCAGCACTGGTCGGTGAACATCCGCAAGTTCGTGCTGTCGGCGCACTCGCTCGACGAGCTGATCGGGCTCGGCAGCATCACCCCGCAGGCGGCCCGCTTCCTCGAGGCTGCGGTCGTCGCCGGCCTGAACGTCATCGTCGCCGGCGGCACACAGGCGGGGAAGACGACGCTGCTCAACTGCCTCGCGGCGACGATCCCCGGCCGCGAGCGGGTCATCACCTGCGAGGAGGTCTTCGAGCTCAAGATCCCGCTGCCCGACGTCGTGTCCATGCAGACCCGGCAGGCGAACCTCGAGGGCACGGGTGAGATCCAGCTGCGCCGGCTGGTCAAGGAGGCGCTGCGGATGCGGCCCGACCGGATCATCGTCGGCGAGGTCCGGCAGGAGGAGTGCCTCGATCTTCTGATCGCGCTCAACAGCGGCCTGCCGGGCATGTGCTCCATCCACGCGAACTCGGCCCGCGAGGCGATCGTGAAGATGTGCACGCTGCCCCTCCTTGCCGGTGAGAACGTCGGGCACAACTTCGTGGTCCCGACCGTGGCGAGCTGCGTCGACATCGTGGTGCACACCGCGAAGGACGGCGCCGGACAACGCCGCGTGCGCGAGATCGTCGCTGTGCCAGGCAGAGTCGAGGGCGACGTCGTCGAGGTGGCCGACCTCTTCGTGACGCGCGGGCAGCGGCTGGTGCGGGCCGACGGCTACCTGCC
>SCTD01000085.1 GCA_004299215.1 Frankiales bacterium
GTCCTGCAGACGCAGCGGGACACCTCCGACGCGCTGCTGAGCTACAGCGCCGACCTGAAGGCGCTCACCGGCACGGTCGCCGGCGCGGACCAGGAGGTGCGCCGACTGCTCACCGAAGCCGAGAAGACGCTGCCGGCCGTGGACCAGCTGCTGGCGGACAACGACCAGCAGCTGCCGCTGCTGATGCAAGACCTGGTGACCGTGGGAGACATCGTGCAGGCCCGCCTCCCCGGGGTGCGCACCTTCCTGGTCGCCTTCCCACGGCTGATCCAGAACACCTTCAACGTCGTCCAGGGTGACGGCTACGTCCACTTCAACCTGATCCTGGACTACTCCTCGGGCGTCTGCACCTCCAAGGGCTACGCCGACACCGTGAAGGCGCCCCAGGCCAAGCCGGTGCCGGAGCTCGGCAACCCGGACAGGCGAGCCAACCTGAACGGCTACTGCGCCGAGGAGCCGGGCAGCAGCACCGCGGTACGCGGCTCGCAGAACGTCGACAAGCTGCCAGGCGACACCTACGACCCGGTGCGTCAGAAGGTGGACAACCCGCGGCGCGGTCGTCCCGGGCCGGACGCCGTGCCCCCGCAGTCGTACGAGAAGGACAGCTCGGCCGCGCCCTCCGCCGGCACCGGGCCGCGGGCCCAGCCGGCGTCCTACGACCCCGGGACGCGGGTGGTCAGCACGGCCGCCGGACCTGTCGCCGTGATGGGCGGCGACGGCGGGCAGCAGGCCCGCTTCGGCAGCGAGGCGTGGAAGTGGCTGCTGCTCGCGCCGATGCTGCCGGCCGGAGATCCGGCGTGACCGGGGTGGGCCGCCGCGCCCGGACCGGGCTGGCTGCCCTGGCGGTGCTCGCCCTGGTGGCAGGCACCGCGGTGGGCTTGCAGCACCTGCGCCGGGCCGACCAGGAGCAGGAGAGCCGGGATGCCGCCCTGTCCACCGCCCACCGGGCAGCGACGGCGTTCACCAGCTACGACAAGGCGGACCTCGACGCCAGCTTCGCCGCCGTCCTGGCGCTGGGCACCCCCCGCTTCCGTGAGCTGTTCACCGGGGCCGGCGAACAGCTCCGGCCGCTCATCGCGAAGAAGCAGGCCTCGGCCAAGGGGGCGGTGCTCGCGGCCGGCGTGGAGCGTTGGGACGAGGAGGCGGCGCGGGCCAGCGTGCTGGTCGCGGCCGACGCGGTCGTCACCAACGTCGACTTCCCGAAGGGTGCGTCGCAGCGCTTCCGGCTGCGGGTCGAGCTCCGCCGGGTCGACGACCGCTGGCTGGTCGACGCCATCACTCCGGTCGTATGAGCACGCCGACGACCGCTCCGGACGAGGAGACGCCAGGTATGCCCCAGGACCCGGCTCCGGACGTCACGACCGACCCGGCTCCGGCTGTGGCACAGCACGGACGCCGCTCACGCAGATGGCTGCTTCTCGCCCTCGCCGTCGGCCTGACCCTGCTCGTCGGCGCCGGGACCGTCGGGCTGCAGCTACGAGAGCAGCGCGAACTGGCGGCAGCGCGCAACGATGCGCTCCGGACGGCGATCGCCGCCGCGCCGGACATCCTCGGTTACGACCACACCCGGCTGGATCAGGACTTCGCCGCTGCGCGGCAGCACCTGACCCCAGCGTTCGCCGCCGAGTACGACGAGCTCAGCGACAAGACGATCCGGCCGACCGCGACGACGTACAAGGCGGTCGTCACGGCACAGGTGCTTGCGTCAAGCGTGGAGGAGGCAGACCGCCGCAGCGTGCAGGTCCTGCTGTTCGTCAACCAGACCACCAGCACCACCGAGCTGCCGGCGCCGAGGATCGACCAGAGCCGCGTGAGGATGCGCTTGAGCAAGACGGAGCGAGGCTGGCGTATCGCGGCCATCGAACCGCTGTGACCTGCGCCGGCCGTGATCACTGCGACGAAGCATCGGAAACATTAAGATGAGGCCCGTGGTGGAACCCGAGCAGCTGCTGACGGTGGACGCACTGGCCCAGCAGACGGGCATGACGGTGCGAACCCTGCGATCGCACGCCTCCCGGGGACTCCTTCCGCCACCCACGTTGCGTGGGCGTACCGGCTACTACGGACCGCACCATGCGGCCCGGCTGAACTTCATCCGCGACATGCAGGAGGCCGGCTTCACCCTCACCAGCATCGAGCGGATCCTGGCCGGCGTCCCGGCCGACGCCGGCGAGGCCATGCTCGGGATCATCCGCGGACTGCTCGCGCCGTGGGGCACCGAGGTGTCGACGGTGCACGCGAAGGACGACCTGCTGGCGCTGTTCGGGCCCGAGTCCTCCGCGGACGACCTGCAGGCACTCATCGACCTCGGCGCCGCCGAGACGACACCCGACGGCATGGTCCGCGTGCTCAGCCCGGGGCTTCTCGCCGCGGGGGCCGAAGCCGTCGCCGCGGGTATCCCCATGCCAGGGGTGCTCGCCGCCGGTCGGCTCGTGGCCGACTCCGCGCATGAGGTGGCCGAGTGCTTCGTCGCGCTGTTCCGCGACAGCGTCTGGCGCGAGTTCGTCACTGACGGGCAGCCGGAGACGGAGTGGGAGCGCATCACGAACGTGCACCGCCGGCTCAAGCCGCTGGCAGTGCAAGCC
>SCTD01000086.1 GCA_004299215.1 Frankiales bacterium
GCCAGGCAGCGGACACCAAAGTCGTCTGAGGCAGAGCCCCGTGCATGCCGGGTCCGTGGCCGCCGCCCCCGTTGCCGAAGAACGCGGTCCCGATCAGCACCAGGGCCAGGACACCGACCACCACCAGGGTGATCTTGACCCAACGCGGCATCCCGGGCGGACCCGGCAGCTGAGTCGGGCCGGTCGCATCCGTCACCTCGGGTGCTTGGTACGGGTCGGTCACGGGTCCTCCTCTGTCGTCGTGCTCATGCGCCAAGACGATCCAAGCTCATCGCGGCGCTCTGCGCGAGGCTGCACCTACATCGCCTTGTGACATGCCCCGCGGACAACGACCTCCTCGGCGTCAGCTCGTCCGACTCCGTCGCCGGCGGGCGCCGCTGGGTCGACGACACGCCCCGCACGTCCACATCCTTCACGTTTCTGGCATCGCGGGAGACAGTGGCCGGGAGGCGCCTGCGCCTCTGTCCGCTCCCATCCGAAGCTGAGAGACCCGATGCGCCGTCGGACGTTCGTGGGCCTGGTCCTCGCCGGCCCCACGGTTGCCCTGATCGGGCTGCCCACCGTGACAACGGCGTGGGCCAGGCCACGCCCTGTTCCTCCCAAGGTGACGACGCTGCCGCTTCGCGGGATCGACCGTTCGGCTCGCGCAGCGCTCCGCGGCCCGGGGCCGTCGCCACTGCTGCTGAGCTCACCCACCGAGACCGCCGGGTTCAGCATGGTCGGCGTCACATGGCAACCCGGTGCTGACGTGCGCCTAGACGTGGAAGTCCGCACCAGGAGCCGAGGCACGTGGTCTCCATGGCGGCAGGTCCCACAGCAGAACGAGCACCGTCCCGACGGTTCAGAGGCAGAGCGCGCCGGACTTCGCGATGGCACGTCGCCGCTGTGGGTCGGGCCGTCTGACGGGGTCCAGGTTCGGGTGGCGAGCAGTGGCAGCTCCCATCCACGAGACGTCCGAGTCGAGCTCGTCGACCCCGGGTCGTCGCCGGCTGACTCGCCGCCCTCACGCCCCCGGTCGTCCGCGCACGCAGAGGCGCGGCGACCCCCGATCATCACCCGAGCGGACTGGGGCGCTGACGAGTCCATCCGGAAGGGAAGCCCGTCCTACACGTCGACCGTCAAGGTCGGCTTCGTGCACCACACGGCGAGCAGCAACGACTACACGCCCGAGCAGGCTGCGGCGATGGTGCGCGGGATCTACGCCTATCACGTCAAGAGCAACGGCTGGTCCGACATCGGCTACAACTTCCTCGTCGATCGCTACGGCAGGGCGTACGAGGGCCGGGCCGGCGGGATGGAGCGGTTCGTGCTCGGCGCCCACACCGGTGGCTTCAACGTCAACTCCTTCGGTGTCGCCCTGCTCGGCGACTTCACGTCCGTTGCGCCGAGCAGCAGCTCAATCGGCACTCTGGCGCAAGTCCTGGCATGGAAGCTCGGCACGGCCTATCGCGACCCCCGCGGCACCGCCGTGCTGACCTCTGCAGGTGGCGGCACCTCGAAGTACAGCTCAGGGACCAAGGCCACGTTCGAGGTGGTCAGCGGGCACCGGGACGCTGGG
>SCTD01000087.1 GCA_004299215.1 Frankiales bacterium
GGCGACGGTAGACCTGCGTGCCGCCCAGCGCGTCGGTCTTCCGGCAGAGGTCGCTGCCCGTCGGCTCTGCCGCGAGGAGGACGAGCAGGACCGCTCGGAGGGCCGATGCGCAGCCCGGCTGGCCAGATCACTGTCGGTCCGTCACATCCACCGATCTGGAGGTTCGTCGTGAACTCGACTGCTCGTGCACCGCGGCACACCTGGGTGCCCTGGGTGGCCGCCCTGGCCGGCGCTGCGCTGACGCTCAAGATCGTGCTCATCGCAGCGGGCGGGGACGGGATGTCCGACACGCCCTTCGCGGTCCTCTACCTCAGCGGCCTCGGCCTGGGCCTGGTGGCCGCCGTGGGGGTCGGCCTGCGTCAGCGCGGCGTGCTGCGGAGCATCGGCCTCGGCGTGGGGTCCGCCGTGCTGCTCCTCGCCTGGATCATGGGGCTCGGCGAGGTGCTCGAGCCGCTGATCGGACTGGTCACCAGCTCGACGACGGCGCAGGAGGAGGGCCCCATCCTCGTGGCCGGGGTGGTGCTGCTGGCACTGGCCTGGCGCGCGCGAGCACGCGACCTGCAGGCCGAGGCGCCGGTGCAGGCTGCGTGAAGCCAGCCCAGCTCGCTCGGCTGCGGGAAGCCCCCCTGCCGCAGGCCGTACGACGCGACCAGCACGAGGTTGAGCCCAGGAGCAGCCGGTCGGTCGGGCGCGGTTCCGCCAGCCGGGCGGACATCAACTCTGGCCTTCTCTCGACATTCAGATAAGGCCTGAGATAATGTCATTGCATGCTCCTCGCGACCATCATCGGCGACGTGGTCGGATCCCGGCGCGTTCACGACCGCGGGGCCGTGCAGGACGTGCTCACGCAGACCTTGGCTCGGGTCAACGAGCTGGTCCCGCCGGCCCAGCCGCTCGAGGCCACGATCGGCGACGAGTTCCAGGGGGCGTACGAGCAGCTGGGCGACGCCGTCCACGCCTCGCTGCTCGTCCGCTTGCTGCTGCTGCCGCACGCCGATACCCGCTACGGGCTGGGACTCGGCGGGGTGACCGTCTTCACGCAGGCGCGCACGCCGCTGTCCCAGGACGGCCCGGGCTGGTGGGCCGCTCGCGAGGCGATCCGTGAGGTGCAGGCACGTGAAGGACGACGCGCCTCGGCGCGCGGCGCCCGCACCTGGTTCGTCGACCGGAGCGGGAATCCCTGGCCGCAGGACAGCGACGCGCCGCCGGCGCCGCGCACCGGCGTGGCGCCGGCGATGAACGCCTTCCTGCTCTGCCGGGACGAGAGCATCGGGCTCATGGGAGAGCGCGCGCGACGCCTGCTTGCGGGCTGGCTGCTCGGCCGCACCCAGCAGGAGCTCGCCGAGGCCGAGGGCATCTCGCAGTCGGCGGTCTCGCAGGCGCTGGGCCGCAGTTGCGCGTACGCCGTCCGCGACGCCCACGAGGCTCTGCGGGAGGGTTCCGGGTGACGCTGCTCGCCTTGTGGCTGGGGATGCTCGGCCTGGCCGACCTGGTGCGCTGGCGGTCCGATGCCGCGTTCCCTCGGCAGGTGGCGGGCGGAATGGCGGCGCTGGTCGCCGCCCTCACGGCCGTCCAGCTCGCCGACCTGTCGGCGGGTGCTGCGACAGCTGTCGCTCTCGGGCTGGCCGTGCTGACCGGCGGCTGGCTGGTCTCGTCGTGGTGGGCGCTGCACGCGCACGGCCCGGCGTGGCTGCCGCTGGGCACGTTGGCGACGGGCGGCGTCGTCCTGGCCGCCGCGTCCGGCCGCTCACCGGACCTGCGCGGTGAGCTGCTCCGCTGGTACGACGGACTGTCCGTCCCTGCCGCCGCGGGCATGGAGTTCGA
>SCTD01000088.1 GCA_004299215.1 Frankiales bacterium
GAGCGGGGCTACCTACACCTCCAGGAGCGTGACGTCGTGGCCGCTGACCGGCTGCAGCGCCGGCGGCTTCACCCGGTTCAGCACGCAGCTCACTGCGGGGACCTTCGACATGGGGACCACGGATCGGTTGGTGCTCCGGATCAGCTCGAGCACCCCCGTGCGGCTGGGGTACGGGACCACCGGCGCAGCGTCCGCGCTCACGATCGGGATGAAGTGATGGCCCGCCTGCGGCGCCGGCTCGAGCCCGTTCGGGATGATCGTGGGGTCTCGCTGGTCGAGTTGCTGGTCACCATGATCCTGCTCGCGGTCGTCAGTACCGTCCTGGTCGGCGCCGTCGTGTCGACACACGGCCTGTTCCGCAAGACCGACCACGAAGCGTCCGGCCAGACCGATGTCCGCACCACGATCGAGCGGCTCGGGCGTGACGTGCGCAACGCCCGCAGCGTGGATGCCGGAGCCACCGCCTCGCAGCTGGTCCTGTGGATCGACAGCGACTCCGACTACAAGAAGCAGCCGGACGAGGTCGTCACCTGGACGCTGTCTGCCGGCGTCAACGGGCACTTCGACGTTGCCCGCACCGTGGACGGGCAGACGACGAGGACGGCACGGCTGGTCATCTCGCAGCTGGCCTTCCAGTACCAGAGCGAGAGCGGTGGGGCCTTCCTGGCCCCGCCGCTCACGCAGGCCCAGGCCGACAGCGTCCGCCTGATCACGAGCGACATCCTCTACGCCTCGGACGCTTCTCGGGCGGAGGCCGCACGCCACACCGTCTTCACCGAGCGACTGAGGAACGTGAGCTGATGTCTCCCATGCGCAGGCTGGACCCTCGCACCACCCGCGACGAGGGCGGTTTCGCGCTCGTGCTCGTCCTCGGGTTCACCGCTGTGCTCGGTGCCCTGGTCGTCTTGGGTACGACTATCGGGATCCGGACGCTGAAGTCCTCCGCCGCGCACTCCAACTTCGAGAGCGCGCTCGCCGTAGCCGAGACGGGCGTCGACGGGACGCTGGCCGAGATCAGCGAGGCGTACAACAGCACGCCGTCGGTCGACTACACAAGCCCGTCGGCGTGCGCGATCACGGCGCCCACGACCACGTTCGCCGACGCCGAAACCGAACGTGCGTGGGCGCGAGACGCCCTGAGCGCGCTGCCCGACAGCTGCCTCACCACCGTCCCCGGCGGGCAGTACGCCTCGATCCGTCCAACGAACCGCAACGCGGTCTACTCCATGTCCTGGGTGCCGAGCCGGGAGAGCGCTGGGAACAAGCGCCGCCTGATCAAGGCGGAGTACCTGTTCGCGCCGTACAAGCCGACCAACGCCGTCCTCACTGAAGGCGCGCTGGACTTCAGCGGCAGCGTCGCCATCACCAGCGTGGGCTCCACCCCGTCCGACGTGCACGCGAACAGCACGATCAGCGGCTACAACGGCAGCACCAACATCGCCGGCAGCATGTCCGCCAGTGGCGCACTGTCCGGCTCGTGCCCCTCGAGCATCACCGGTGGTTGCACCGCCGGGGCCCCGGTCCAGGCACTGCCCAACATCAGCGCGCGACGCTATTACGACAGCCAGCGCGCCGCGTACGCGAGCCACTGGTTCGACCTGTGTCCCGATGGGGTCATGCGCGGGCCGGCAGCCGTGGGCGCACTTCCCTGCACCGGTAGCACGATGTCCACCACCAACGGCTGGGAGTTCGCCGTCACCGGCGGCGTGCCGACGTGGACGCTGCCGAGGACTGCGGGCGGTCCGTTCAACGGGATCTACTACGTCTACCAGGGCGATGCGGTGGTCGGCAGCAACGGCAACAGCTCGACCACCTGGCAGATCTCGGTCCTGGCGGAGGCGGAGCGGGGTGTCATCAACGCGGCCACGTGCGACAAGCGCGGCGGCAACGTGGAGTGGAAGCTGTTCAACCTCACCCCCTGGCTGTCCGGGCTGCAGATGCTGGCTGAGTCCAACTTGACGGGCAACGCCAACGCTACCGCCGGCTCCGGGCTCTTCCTGGCCGGCGACAAGGTGGACCTGAACACAAGCAGCTCCACCATCACCGGGGCCGTTATCGCCGCCAACAACTGCGCCGCTGCGGGTGAGAACACGATCCAGGGCGTGACCATCAACTACGACGACACGATGGAGACCCCGCTCAGCGACATCATCCGCACCAGCCTCTGGCTTGACTACCCTGCGGGCTGATCCTGCCCCCAGCGAGAGGTCCTGCCGGTGACGCTGCTCGTCCTGGCTGTCGCGCTCCTCGGGCTGCTCATCGGCTCGTTCCTCAACGTCGTGGTGCATCGCGTTCCGCGTGGTGAGTCGGTCGCCAGCCCTCCGTCAGCCTGCCCGGGCTGTCACGCACCCATCCGGGCGCGTGACAACATTCCTGTCCTGAGCTGGCTACTGCTGAAGGGGCGCTGTCGCAACTGCGGGATCCGCATCAGCGCCCGGTATCCGCTCGTGGAGCTGGGGACGGCAGCGCTGTTCGCTGTCATGGCCGTGCGCTTCGGCTACGACTGGGCGCTCGTCGCCTACCTCTACCTGGCAGCGGTCGGCCTGGCTCTCGCACTCATCGACCTGGACTGCAAGCGATTGCCCGACGTCCTGACCCTGCCCAGCTACCCGGTTGCCGCCGTCCTGCTCGGAACGGCGGCCCTGCTCGGCAGCGACAGCGGTGATCTCCTCACGGCACTGCTCGGCGGCCTGGCGATGTTCGCCCTCTACTTCGCCCTGTGCTTCGCCTACCCGGCGGGCATGGGCTTCGGTGACGTCAAGCTGGCAGGCGTGCTCGGCATGTACCTCGGCTGGCTCGGCTGGGGACCTTGGGCGGTCGGTCTCTTCCTCGGGTTCTTCCTCGGCGGCGCGTTCGGGATCGGTCTCATCCTGGTCAAGAGGGGCGGCCGGAAGACAGCCGTCCCATTCGGGCCGTTCATGCTGCTCGGCGTCCTGATCGCCGTCCTCGCCGGAACGGAGCTGGCGTCGGGCTACGCGGACCTGACCGGCCTGTAGACCGTACGGCCCACAGCTGATCCCTCTTCGTGCTCAAGCCGTTCGCTCTACCGGCCGATGCGTCCTCTGACACCGGAGGGAAAGCCCTTCGGACCTCCGCAGCCGGACCGGCTGCTGCCTGAGGGGACGCGAAGTGGCAGGACGACCAGTAGTGGGTCTCGACATCGGGACCTCCGGCGTGCGGGCGGCCGAGCTCAGCCTGGGCAAGGGCGCAGCGACGCTCGAGCGGTTCGGCCAGGTGGCCCTCCCGCTCGGCGCGGTGCGTGACGGCGAGGTCATCGACTCGGACACCGTCGCCGGCGCCATCAAGCAGCTGTGGGCCCAGGCCAAGTTCAGCAGCAAGAAGGTCGTCGTCGGCGTGGCGAACCAGAAGGTGGTCGTCCGTCAGGTGGACCTGCCCTGGTTGCCGGTGAAGGAGCTGCGCCAGTCGCTCGCCTTCCAGGTGCAGGACTACATCCCCATGCCGGTGGAGCAGGCCATCCTGGACTTCCACCCGCTGGAGGAGTTCACCAGCGAGTCGGGCGCCCGGATGCTGCGCGTGCTGCTCGTCGCCGCGGCCCGGGACATGGTCGGCAGCGCGATGGAGGCGGTCCACAAGGCAGGTCTCCAGGCGTCGATGGTCGACCTCACCTCCTTCGCCGTGCTCCGCTCGCAGGTGACGTCGAGCGCCGGCTTCGCCGTCGAGGCCGAGGCTCTCGTCGACATCGGCGCCAGTGTCACGAACATCGTCGTCCACCAGGGCGGCGTGCCGCGCTTCGTCCGCATCCTGCTGATGGGCGGCGGGGACATCACCGACGCCGTCGCGGAGCGCCTCGGCGTCCCGGCCGACCAGGCCGAGTCGGTCAAGCAGACCACCGGTCTGGCGCTCATCCCGAGCCAGGCCGAGGGGCACCCCGCGAACCGCGCCATCGAGCAGACCGGCGGCGCCTTCGTGGAGGAGGTCCGTGGCTCGCTGGACTACTACATGGCCCAGCCGGGTGCCGCTCGGATCGGTCGCGTCGTCCTGTCCGGTGGCGGCTCCCGCCTCACCGGGCTGGTCGAGCGGCTGCAGACCGCGACCCGCCTTCCCGTCGAGGTCGTCCACCCGATGTCCGTACTCAAGATCGGCAAGACCGGACTGACCCCGGAGCAGCTCTCGTACGTCGAGCCCATGGTCACGGTCCCGGTCGGCCTCGCCCTGGGGGTGGCCTCGTGAGCGTGCTCTCCGACATGCAGCAGCAGACTGCCCAGCCGGTCGGCTCCGGGCTGGTCGCTCTCCCGAAGGTCAACCTCCTACCTCCCGAGATCGCCGAGAGCGCCCGCTTCCGCAAGGTCCAGCTGGGACTGGCCGGCGGCGTTCTCGCGGCCATCGGTGCGGTGGCTCTGCTCTACGTCGGTGCCAGCAGCAGCCTGAGCGACGCCAACACGGAGCTGGCGGCCAGCCAGGCGACGGGCGCGCAGCTGCGCGCCGAGACGGCGAAGTACAACGACGTGACCGCGGTCTACGCCCAGGCGGCGGCCGCCGAGGCGATGCTCACCCAGGCGATGGGCGAGGAAGTGCGGTACTCCCAGTTCCTCAACGACCTCAGCCTGACCGTCCCGGAGAACATCTGGGTCACGAACGTCGCGTTCAACCAGGTGCCGGTGGCGCCGGCGGTCGGCTCCACCGTTCCCGGCATCGGGTCGGCGACCTTCAGCGGCATCGGCTTCAAGCACGACGACGTCGCTGTGTGGCTGGAGTCCCTGGCCAAGCAGCAGGGCTACATCGACCCGTACTTCTCGAATTCGACCGAGGCCCTCATCGGCACCCGCACGACGGTGAACTTCAGCTCCACCGTCACGCTCACGCCGGACGCCCTGTCGAAGCGCTACACCGCTCCGGCAGGAGGCTGACATGGACAAGCTGAAGCAGTGGGTGGCCCTGACCCTGGTCGGGTGCCTCGGGATCATGGCGGCCGGGTGGTTCCTGATGGTCTCCCCCAAGCGGAGCGAGGCCGCCGAAGTGCGCGCCGCAGCCATCGCACAGGAGAGCACCAACCAGGGCTTGCGCACCAAGCTCGAGGTGCTCAAGGCGCAGGCCAAGGACCTGCCGAAGAAGCAGGCCGACCTGGCCCGCGTCGCAGCGAAGATCCCCAGTGACCCGGGTCTTCCCGCGCTCATCCGTGCTCTGACAGCCGCGAGCACGTCGGCGGGCGTCGAGCTGGTCTCGGTGACGCCCGGACCGCCGGCTGCGGTCGCCGCGCCAGTGGCCACTCAGCCCGTCGCCACGCCGGCTGCAGCGCCGGCTGGTCAGCCGGCTGCGTCGCCCGCTGCGGCTGCCCCGGCAGCATCGGTCGGCACCCTGGCGGCCATCCCCGTGGCGATCAACGTCGTCGGCGGCTACTTCGAGGTCTCCCAGTTCTTGGCCAACCTCGAGAACCTGCCGCGGGCCCTGCGGGTCACGAACCTCACCCTGGCGCCCGGTACCTCTCCGACCGAGAAGGCCGACACGACGTCGGCCGACGACGGCAGCAGCCTCACGTCCACCATCACCGGCTCGGTCTACATGGCCGCCAACCGCCCCGCGGCGACGCCCGTCGTCGCGCCGGCCAAGTAGGGGATACCGATGAGCGAGTTCAACCCGTTCGCGGCCTCGGACGAGGTCTCGGAGTACGTCGCGGAGGAGGTGCTCGAGGACACCGGTGACGGCAGCAAGCGGAACCTCGTCGCGCTGGGCGCGCTGGCTGCTGTGGCCGTCGGTGCCGGAGCCTTCTTCCTGCTCGGCAGTGGGGGCGACGAGGAGCAGCTGGACGCCTTCGTACCCCCCAAGCCGCGAACCGCTGCTCCCGCAGCCGACGCAGGCCCGGTCAGCACCCTGCCGGTCGCGTCCAAGCTGACCCTCGGCCGCAACCCCTTCCGGGCCCTCTACGTGGAGCCCGCGGCAGCACCGGCCGGCGGCACGACCACCACGCCCACGACCACCACCGGCGGCACGACCACGACCACGACCCCGGTCGTGATCGTCGACGGCGGCGGCACCGGGGGCAGCACCTCCGGTGGCACCACCGCCCCGCCGCCGGCCGCTCCGGCTCCCGCCCCGGCCCCGGCGCAGAGCACCGTCGCCCTCAAGAGCGTCACAGCGGGCAAGGACGGCAGCAACCCCACCGCCACGTTCGACTACGACGGCAAGACCGTCTCCGGTGCCCCCGGCGACGTCATGGCCGGCAAGCTGCTGGTGATCTCCATCCAGCAGGACGCCATGGGCGGCTGGTTCGTCAACCTGCAGCTCGGTGACGGCGAGCCCTTCGAGGTCCACGAGCGCCAGACGGTGGTCGTCCAGTAGGACCCCTCCAGTACGAGCAGCGACGCGGTTCCGGCCAGCACGCCGGAGCCGCGTCCTGCTGTCTGGGAGACTGTGCGACATGTTGCGCTGGCTGACCGCAGGGGAGTCCCACGGCCCCGCCCTGATGGGCGTCATCGAGGCCGTGCCGGCCGGGGTCCGCCTCACCACCGACGACGTCGCGGACGAGCTCGCCCGTCGTCGCCTCGGCCACGGCCGCGGTGCCCGGATGGCCTTCGAGCGGGACGAGGTCGAGTTCCTCGGCGGCGTGCGCCACGGCGTCACCCAGGGCGGCCCCATAGCCATCCGGGTCGGCAACACCGAGTGGCCCAAGTGGTCGACCGTCATGGCCGCCGACCCCGTCGACGAGGCAGAGCTCGCCGAGCTCGCGCGCAACGCGCCCCTGACCCGCCCCCGCCCGGGGCACGCCGACCTGGTCGGCATGCAGAAGTACGGCTTCGACGACGCCCGCCCCGTCCTCGAGCGCGCCAGCGCCCGGGAGACCGCCGCGCGCGTCGCCCTCGGGACCGTCGCGAAGGCCCTGCTCAAGCAGGCGTACGGCATCGAGGTCCTCAGCCACGTGGTCAGCATCGGTTCGGCCGCCGTGGACCCCGCAACCCCTCTGCCGCGGCCCGAGGACCTCGCGACCATCGACGCGAGTCCCGTCCGCGTCTTCGACACGACCGCCAGCGATCGGCTGGTGGCCGAGGTAGACGCGGCCAAGAAGGAGGGCGACACCCTCGGCGGCGTCGTCGAGGTGCTGGCCTACGGGCTGCCTCCCGGGCTCGGCAGCCACGTCCACTGGGACCGCCGGCTGGACAGCAGGCTCGCGGCCGCCCTCATGGGCATCCAGGCCATCAAGGGCGTCGAGGTCGGCGACGGCTTCCTGTCGGCGAGCCTGCGCGGCAGCCAGGTCATGGACGAGATCGTCCGCGGCGAGAGCGGTCTCACGCGCAGCAAGGGCACCCTGGGCGGCACCGAGGGAGGGATGTCCAGTGGCGAGGTGCTGCGCGTACGCGCGGCGATGAAGCCGATCAGCACCATCCCGCGGGCGCTCAAGACCATCGACACCACCACCGGTGAGGAGGCCGTCGCGCACCACCAGCGCAGCGACGTCTGCGCCGTCCCCGCGGCCGGCGTCGTGGCCGAGGCGATGGTCGCGCTCGTGCTGGCCGACGCTGCGCTGGAGAAGTTCGGCGGCGACTCGGTCGAGGAGACTCGTCGCAACTGCGAGTCCTACCTGAAGTCCCTCCAGATCAGGTGAGTCCCCGCGTCGTCCTCGTCGGCCCGCCCGGCGCCGGCAAGTCGACCGTCGGGAGGCGGGTCGCCAGGCGGCTCGGGACGGGCTTCCGGGACACCGACGCCGACATCGTCGCGGCGGCCGGCAAGCCGATCGCGGAGATCTTCATCGACGACGGCGAGGAGCACTTCCGCGCGCTGGAGCGTCACGCCGTCTCCGCCGCGCTGGCCGAGCACGACGGGGTGCTCAGCCTCGGCGGCGGAGCTGTCCTCGACGCAGGCACCCGCGCCCTGCTCTGCGAGCACGTCGTCGCGCTGCTCGATGTCGACCTGGGTCACGCCACCCAGCGCGTCGGCCTCAACCGCGACCGGCCGGTGCTCGCGTTGAACCCGCGTGCGCAGCTCAAGCTCCTGCTCGAGCAGCGGATGCCGCTCTACCGGGAGGTGGCGACCTTCACGGTCGACACGAGCTCCCGTTCGCTGCCTCAGGTCGTCGATGCGGTCCTGGACGCACTAGCGTCCCGACCGTGAGCGACGCCCCGACGCGGATCCCTGTCCGCGGCGAGCAGCCGTACGACGTCGTCGTCGGCCACGGCCTGCTCGGTGAGCTCGCGGCCATGGTCGAGCGGAGCCGCCGCGTCGCCGTCGTCCACCCCGCCGCGCTCAGGGAGACCGCCGAGGTCGTCCGCAAGGACCTCGAGGCCGCCGGGCACACCGCGGCGGCCGTCGAGGTGCCGGACGGCGAGGAGCAGAAGGACCTGAAGGTCGCCGCCTACCTCTGGGACGTCCTCGGGCAGCTGGGCTTCACACGCACAGACGCGATCGTCGCCGTCGGCGGGGGCGCCACGACCGACCTGGGCGGCTTCGTCGCCGCGACCTGGCTGCGGGGCGTGCCCGTCGTCCACGTCCCCACGACGCTGCTGGGGATGGTCGACGCCGCCGTCGGTGGCAAGACCGGTATCAACACCGCCGCCGGGAAGAACCTCGTCGGCTCGTTCCACCCGCCGGTGGGCGTGCTCTGCGACCTCACCGCTCTGGAGACGCTGCCCAGGCACGACTACGTCGCCGGCCTGGCAGAGGTCGTCAAGGTCGGGTTCACCCACGACCCGCGCATCCTCGAGCTCGTCGAGGCCGATCCGAAGGCCGCCCAGTCGCCCGCAGGTCCGCACACCCGCGAGCTCGTCGAGCGAGCGATCGCGGTCAAGGCCCAGGTCGTCGGCGACGACCTCACCGAGCAGGGCCAGCGGGAGTTCCTCAACTACGGCCACACGCTCGGCCACGCCATCGAGAAGGTCGAGGACTACCGCTGGCGGCACGGCGCCGCCGTGTCCGTGGGTCTGGTCTTCGTCGCCGAGCTCGGCCGGCTCGCCGGTCGGCTCGACGACGCGACGGCCGTACGGCACCGCGCAGTCCTCGAGTCCGTCGGCCTGCCCACCAGCTGGAGCGGGGACTGGCAGCAGGCCCTGGCGGCCATGCGCATCGACAAGAAGAGCCGCGCCGACCGGCTGCGCTTCGTCGTGCTCGACGCGCTGGCCAGCCCGCGCATCCTGGACGACCCCGACCCCTCGCTGCTCGTCGCGGCGTTCGAAGAGGTCCGCAAGGACCGCGGCCCCGAGGTGTTCCTGTGAGTCGAGTCCTCGTGCTCAACGGCGTCAACCTCGGTCGGCTGGGCAGCCGGGAGCCGCTCGTCTACGGCACCACGACGCACGCCGAGCTCGCGGACACCTGCATCGCGACGGGGCGCGAGGTCGGGCTGGCCGTGGAGGTGCGGCAGACCGACGACGAGGCCGAGCTGGTGGCCTGGTTGCACGAGGCCGCAGACGACGGAGTGCCGGTCGTGCTGAACAGCGCGGCCTGGAGCCACTACTCGTACGCCCTGCGCGATGCCTGCGCGCAGCTCACCGCGCCCCTCGTCGAGGTGCACCTCAGCCAGACCCACGCGCGAGAGGAGTTCCGCCACACCAGCGTCGTCAGCCCGGTGGCCACGGCCACCATCACGGGACTCGGCATCGAGGGCTACCGGGCGGCCCTCCGCTTCCTGGCGTCATCCACAGGAAAGCCCTCGACGCCCTGATACCACCGTGGTGTCATGGACGGCATGGCCATGACGCTGCGACTGACCGATGAAGAGACCGAGGCTCTGCGCGCAGCTGCTGAGGCGGCGAACATGAGCATGCAGGAGTTCGCCCGCGCCGCGATCCGGGAGAAGGCCAGGTCCTGGGCGGAGCAGCGGGAGGCATTCCTGAGGGCCTTCGTCGCCGACAACAAGGACTTGCTCGACCGTCTTGCCCGGTGAGGCACCTGGACCTCGCTGATCTGCAGCTGGCGGCGCAGCTGGCACTCGGCGGCCCGATGGAGGTGCGCGACTGGGGGCTGATCGAGTCAGCCCTGGCCAGACCGCAGGCCACAGCGTTCGGCGAGGACGCCTACTCAAGCCCGTGGGAAAAGGCCGCGGCGCTCATGCACTCGCTGGTCCGCAACCACGCGCTCGTGGACGGCAACAAACGAGTCGGCCTCACGGCGTGCGCTCTGCTGCTGTTCAAGAACGACGTCACCCTGTCCTTCGACCAGGACGAGATGTACGACCTCGTCATCGCGGTTGCCGAGGGCCGCATGGACGTCCCCGAGATCGCGCAGAGCCTGCAGCGCTGGGGTCAGTAGACTCGCTGCTCATGGCGACCACGAACGACCTCAAGAACGGCATGGTGCTCCAGCTCGACAACGGCCTCTGGGCGGTGAACGAGTTCCAGCACGTCAAGCCAGGCAAGGGCGGGGCCTTCGTGCGCACGACCCTGAAGAACGTGCTGACCGGCAAGGTCGTCGACAAGACCTTCAACGCCGGCACCAAGGTCGACGTCGCGACCGTGGACAAGCGGACGATGACCTACCTCTACAAGGAGGGCATTGACTACGTCTTCATGGACCAGGACACCTTCGACCAGCTCTACATCCCCGAGCAGACGCTCGGCACGGTCAAGGACTACATCCTGGAGAACATGGAGGCCATGGTCGCCATGCACGACGGCGCCGCGCTCTACGTCGAGCTGCCGGCCAGCGTCGAGCTCGTCGTCGCGCACACCGACCCGGGCCTGCAGGGCGACCGCTCCACCGGCGGCACCAAGCCCGCCACGCTGGAGACCGGTGCCGAGATCCAGGTCCCGCTCTTCCTCACCACCGGCGAGAAGATCAAGGTGGACACCCGTGACGGGCGCTACCTCGGTCGGGTCAACGACAAGTAGTGGGTGCCAGGAGCAAGGCGCGCAAGCGCGCGCTGGACGTCCTGTACGAAGCCGCGCAGCGCGGCACCGACCCCATGGAGACCCTGCGCGAGCGGCTGGCGCAGAGCGACCCCCCGGTGCCGGAGTACGCCGCTGAGCTCGTCGAGGGCGTCGTCACGCACCAGGAGCGCATCGACGAGCTGCTCACGACCTACGCCGAGGAGTGGACGCTCGACCGGATGCCCCCGGTCGACCTCGCGGCGCTCCGCATCGGGGCGTACGAGCTGCTCTGGTGCGCCGACGTCCCCGACGGAGTGGCCGTGAGCGAGGCGGTGGCGCTCGTCGGCAGCCTGTCCACCGACGAGAGCGCCGGGTTCGTCAACGGGCTGCTGGCCCGGCTGCTCCAGCTCAAGCCCAGCCTGGCCGTCTAGACGCAGGCGCTGTTCGTCGCAGCCCAGGCTGTCACCTGGTCGGTGCCGTCCAGAATCAGCCACTCGGCCAGCTCCGAGTGCTTCACGCACGCTGTGTAGGTGTTCCCGACCACCTTGATCACGGGGACGTCGACCCCGCCGCTCGGCCTGAAGCCGGCGGTCTCCAGGGCAGACACGTCCTCGGTGTAGTTCGCCTGGTCCGCCAGGCGACTGGCCTGCGCGGTCATGAGCGACCGGGCGTCGGACACCACGGCAGCGCGGTACCCCTTCTGCTTCTGCCCGACGAAACCGGGGATCGCGATCGCGGCGAGCACACCGATGATCACGATGACGACCAGAAGCTCCACCAGGGTGAAGCCGCCGTCACGTCGCATGTCAGCCATGCCGACAAGATCGGCGGTGTCCCGCCGGGCCTGCATGGCCCGAGGGGACTAGCTGAGGACTACGCCTCGATCGCCCGCCGCGCCTCGGGGTGCAGCACCCCCCACCCGATCAGCTGCTCGGTGAGCGCGCCGGGGGAGGCGTCGTAGATGACCGCGAGGGACCGCAGGTCCTCCTGGCGGATGGACAGCACGCGGCCGTTGTAGTCGCCGCGCTGGCTCTGGATGGTGGCGGCGTAGCGCGCCAGCGGGGCGGCCTTGTCGGCGGGCACCGTCGACAGCTGCTCGAGGTCGATCACCAGGCGCGCGGCGGGCTCGTTGGCGGCGCCGGAAGCGGTCGCGTGGCCCTCCGGCAGCAGCTCGTTGACCGGGACACCGTAGAAGTCGGCGAGCTCCGACAGTCGCTGCACGGTGACGGCGCGGTCGCCGCGCTCGTAGGAGCCCACCACGACCGCCTTCCAGCGGCCCTGGGACTTCTCCTCGACGCCGTGCAGGGACAGGCCCTGCTGGGTGCGGATCGCGCGCAGACGCGCACCGAGGGACTTCGCGTAGTCGGTCATCGCCGTGCTCCCGTCGTCAGGCGCGGTCTGGGTCCCGCGTCGTGTGCTCCGGGGCGTCGGTCTCACCACTGGCTCGACCGGGAGATGCGCCCCGGAACGTCCGGAACGCGGTGACCGTGATACTCCCGGTGTCACTGCCTCGCCACGTTGTGCTGTCGAACTGATTACCCACTGCTGTTCTCGTTACGCACAGTCACGGTACGGGGCGCGTTGCGCTCGGTCAAGCACGCCGCGCCGGGTGATCGGAGCCGCGGACGCGGGTGTACCGTCGGATCCGCACGCACTTCCTCCACCGAGCCCGTCCCGTGAGGCGGGGAAGGAGGCCGCATGTCGGCTGCCCAGGCACGCCCGGTGTCGGGGGACCCCGCCGCTGCCCGCCCAGTCCTGCAGGGACCGGAGGTCGGCCGGGCGGTCGACCGGATGGCCCACGAGCTGCTCGAGAAGACCCGTGGCGGCGCCGACGTGGTCCTGCTCGGCATCCCCACCCGCGGCACGACCCTCGCGAGACGGCTCGCCGCCCGCGTGCAGGCGTTCACGGGCCTCGAGATCCCGACCGGCAGCCTCGACATCACGCTCTACCGCGACGACCTGCGGCTGAAGAGCCCCCGCGCGCTCGAGGAGACGGACGTCCCCAACGGCGGCATCGACGACAAGCTCGTGGTGCTGGTCGACGACGTGCTCTTCTCCGGCCGGAGCGTCCGGGCCGCGCTCGACGCCCTGGCCGACCTCGGGAGGCCCCGCGCGGTCCAGCTGGCGGTCCTGGTCGACCGCGGCCACCGCGAGCTCCCGATCCGCGCCGACTACGTCGGCAAGAACATCCCGACGAGCCTGCGGGAGACGATCCACGTGATGCTGAGCGAGGACGACGGCCAGGACGCCGTCCTGCTGGGGCCGGCAGGTGGTGAGCGGTGAAGCGCCACCTGCTCTCCGCCGCCGACCTCACCCTCGAGGACGCGACGCTCGTCCTGGACACCGCCACCGAGCTCGCCCAGCTCACCGAGCGCGCCACGGTCAAGAAGCTCCCGACCCTGCGTGGCCGAACCGTGGTCAACCTCTTCTTCGAGGACTCCACCCGCACCCGCACCAGCTTCGAGCTGGCCGCCAAGCGCCTGTCCGCCGACGTCATCAACTTCAGCGCCAAGGGCTCGAGCG
>SCTD01000089.1 GCA_004299215.1 Frankiales bacterium
GTCGCCGGTGCCCATCGGCAGGGGCAGGTTCACGTTGGCGCCGACCCCCTCGTCGGCGCCGACCTGGTCGGCCCAGCCGGTCCCCGGGAAGAGCGTGCGGCCGCTCTCGTGCACGCTGATCGTCAGCACCCGCGGGTCGTCGTAGAACGCCGCCTCCACGCCGTCGCCGTGGTGCACGTCGACGTCGACGTACGCCACTCTCGTCGCGCCCTGGGCGAGCAGCCAGGCGATCGCGACCGCGGGGTCGTCGTAGACGCAGAAGCCGCTGGCCCGGTCGCGCATCGCGTGGTGCAGCCCGCCGCTGATGTTGACCGCGTGCTGGTGCGTGCCCTCCCAGACGGCACGCGCCGCGTCGACGCTGCCACCGGTGACCAGGGCCGCGGCCTCGTGCATCATCGGGAAGATCGGCACGTCACCGGTGCCGAGGCCGTACTTCAACGACAGCCGGCCCATCAGGTCGTCGGGCGCGCGCTTGACCGAGGCGACGTACATCGGGTCGTGCACCAGCTGGAGCAGGTCGTCCTCCGCGCTGCGCGGGGCGCGGACCTCGACGCCGGGACGGCGGAGCACGCCGAGCTCGTCGGCCAGCGCCATCGTCAGCTCGAGACGGAGCGGGCGGAGCGGGTGCGAGGGGCCGAAGTCGTAGTGGGTGAACACCTCGTCCCAGATCACCAGCGTGCTGTCCGACATCCTCACTCCGTCCTGAGCGCTGCGACCGGGTCGAGTCTGCCCGCGCGGCGGGCCGGCACCACGCCGAAGAAGATGCCGACCGCCGCGCTGACCCCGAAGGCCAGGGCGGGCGACCACCAGGTGATCACGGCCGGGAGCTGGTCGATCGCCGCCGACAGCCCCAGTGACCCTCCTACCCCCAGGGCGATGCCGATGACGCCGCCGAGGGTGGTGAGCAGCACCGCCTCCAGCAGGAACTGCAGGGTGATGTCGCGCTGGCGGGCGCCCACCGCCTTGCGCAGCCCGATCTCACGGGTCCGCTCGCGGACGCTCACCAGCATGATGTTGCTGACCCCGACGCCGCCGACGAGCAGGCTGATCGCGGCGATGGCGGCCAGCACCGTGGTGAGCAGGCCCAGGATCCGCCCGATGGTGCCGAGGATCTGGTCCTGGGTGACCGCGCTGAACTCCTCGTCGGGGTAGCGGTCGGCGAGCACCGCGAGGGCCTGGTCGCTGACCTCGTCGATGGTGTCCGTGGTCGGCGCCTTCAGCGCGAACGCGTCCACGCGGTTGTCGCCGAACAGGCGCTGGGCGGCGGTGACCGGGACGTGCACCTCGTTGTCGCGGTTGCCGCCGAAGCTGCCGCCGACGCTCTCGAAGACCCCGATCACGCGGAAGCGGACGCCGCCGACGCTGATGGTGCGGCCGAGCGGGTCGGCCCCGTCGAAGAGCTGCTCGACCAGGCCGCTGCCGACGACTGCGACGCGGCGGCGGGTGTCGACGTCGCTCTCGCGGAGGTACTCGCCGCGGGCCAGCGGCCGGACGAACACCTCGGGGACGGCGGGGTTCGTGCCGTTGACGGTCGCGAACGCCTCGCGGCCGCCGAAGCGGACCGTCTCGCCACTGGAGAGGCTGACCGCGACCTGCTGCCCGGTGGCGCGCTCGATCCGCGTGGCGTCGGACAGCTCGAGCCGGCTCTTGGTGGGTGCCGCGCCGAAGTCGAGCCGGCCCGGGACGACGATGACCAGGTTGGCGCCCAGGCCGTTGACCTGCTCCTCGACCTCCTGCTTGGCGCCGCTGCCGATGGCGACCAGCACGACCACGGCGGCGACACCGATGACGACGCCCAGCATGGTCAGCAGGCTGCGCAGGCGGTTGGCGCGCAGGGCCGTGACCGCGACGCGCCACGCCTCGGCGAGCCTCACCTCTTGCGTCCTGCTGCGCGCCGCGTGGGCTGCTCCTCTGAGCAGGACGCATCGGGTTCGAGGAGGCCGTCGCGGACGCGGATCTGCCGGCGGGCGCGGGCCGCGACCTCGAGGTCGTGGGTGACCAGCACGACGGCCACACCGTGGTCCCGGTTCAGCTCCTCGAGCAGCGCCATCACCTCGGCCCCCGTGCTGGTGTCGAGGTTGCCCGTCGGCTCGTCGGCGAGCAGCACCTGCGGGTCGCCGACCAGTGCCCGGGCGATGGCGACACGCTGCTGCTCCCCGCCGGACAGCTGCGCCGGCCGGTGGTCGAGCCGGTGCCCCATGCCGACGCGCTGCAGCGCCTCGATCGCCCGGCGCCGCCGCTCCGACCGCCGGACGCCGCGGTAGACGAGCGGCATCGCGACGTTGTCGACGGCGCTGGTACGACCCAGCAGCTGGAAGGACTGGAAGACGAAGCCGATCGTCGCGTTGCGGACCTGCGCGAGCTCGTCCTCCGACAGCGAGGCGATGTCCCGGCCGCCGACACGCAGCACACCGGTCGTCGGGCGGTCGAGACCGCCGAGCAGGTGCATCAGCGTCGACTTGCCGGAGCCGGAAGGCCCCACCACGGCGGCGTAGTCGCCGCGCGCGACGGTGAGCGACACCCCGCGCAGGGCGTCGACGCGGACGCCCTCGAGGTCGTAGGAGCGGGTGACGTCGACGGCCTCGAGCGCCGGGGCCGGGCTCACGTCTCGACGCTCATCCCGTCGCTCAGCCGATCGGCGTCGCGGACGACGACCGATTCGCCGCCGGACAGCCCGCGGCGGATCTCGACCAGCTCCTCGCCCTGCGCGCCGACGACGACCTCGACCCGCTGCGCGCGCCCGCCCTCGACGACGAAGACCGTGTCCGCACCCCCGTCGCGGACCACTGCTGCGGAGGGGACGGCGAGGACCTGCTCTGCCGTACGAACCCGGAGGTCGACGACCGCGCTCATGCCGGGCCGTGGGGCGGGCGCGGGGTCGTCGTCGGCGGTGCGGCCGCCGGCGAGGGTGAGCCGGACGCGGTAGGCGACGCCGCCGGCGGCGGACGGGGTCGGCGAGACGTCGACCGCCTCGACGGTCGCGGGGTAGGTCGCACCCGGCAAGGCGTCGAGCTCGACGGTGGCCTCCTGCCCCTTCTCGACCAGCAGCACGTCGGTCTCGTCGACCTCGGCCGTGACGGTCAGGCCGCTGACGTCGGTGACGGTGAGCAGCTGGGCGCCGGCGCTGACCGGGGCGCCGACCGCCAGACCGGTGCTGGTGGTGCTGGGTCCGCCACCACCCACGGCCACGCCGGCGGCCTCGGCGACGCCGGGAGGGAGCCCGCCGAGCAGACCGGCGAGATCGCCTGCGGGAGCGGCAGATCCGTCACCGCCGAGGGTGACGACCCCCGAGATGGGCGCCGTCACGGTGAGGGCGTCGACGGTCGCCTCGGCCGCGCTGACGGCGAGCTGCGCCTGCGCGCGCTGGCTGCCCGCGAGAGCAGCGAGGGCGTCCTCGACGCTGCTCGCGCCGTCGTCGAGCGACTGCAGGGTGCGTCGCGAGGCGGCCGACGCGGACCGGTAGCGCGCCTCCGCCTCGGCGACCTGCTGCTCGGCGGCGCGGCGCTGCTCGGGGTCGTCGATCTGCTGCGCCGCGGCGCGTCCCGCGGCGAAGGACGACGCGGCTGCCGCGTCGAGCGCGTCCTGCAGCGGGCCGAGGTCGGCGCGGGGGAGCTCGATGGCGGCGCTCGCCGCGGAGGCCTGCGCGGCCTGCGCCTGGCGGAGCCGCTCGACGGCGGCCGGCGAGCTGAGGCGGACCAGGACCGTGCCGGCCGTGACGGTCGCGCCGTCCGCGACGAGCACCTTCTCGACGACGGCGTCGGTGGGCGCGGTCACCGTCGCGGTGGCCCGCGCGGCGACGGTGCCCGGGGCGTCGACGGTCTCGGCGACGGTCGTGCGGGACACCTCCGCGACCTGCACCCGCGGGTCGCCGTCGCCGCTGCACCCGGTCGCGAGCAGCGCGACGGCCGCGGCCAGGGCGAGGGGGCGCTTCACCGCCTCAGCGTACGGAGCAGGGGGCGTCCCCGCCCGTTGCGTCATGCTCAGCGGAGCACCTGCCGGCGCGCGCTGCAGGACGCAGGAGGTCAGCCGCCGGCGGCGAGCTCGCGCGAACGGTCCCGGGCGGCCTCGATGGCGGCCAGCAGCGCGGCGCGCACGCCGTGGTCCTCCATCGTGCGGATCGCCGCGATGGTGGTGCCGCCCGGGCTGGTCACGGCCTCGCGCAGCAGGACCGGGTGCTCGCCCGACTCGCGCAGCATCCGCGCGGAGCCGACGGCGGTCTGCACGATGAGCTCGGCGGCGACGGCGCGCGGCAGCCCGAGCAGGATGCCGGCGTCGATCATCGCCTCGACGAGGAAGAAGAAGTACGCCGGACCGCTGCCGGACAGCGCCGTCACCGCGTCCTGCTGCGACTCGGGGACGCGCACCACCTTGCCGACCGGGGTGAGCAGGTCCTCCACGGTCTGCAGGTGCTCCGGGCCGGCGTGCGACCCGGGGCTGATCGCCGACATCGCCTCGTCGACGAACACCGGGGTGTTGGTCATGACCCGCACGACGTGGGTGCCTGCGGGCAGCAGCTCCTCGACCAGGCTGCTGGTGATGCCGGCCGCCATCGACACGACGAGGGTGCCGGGGCGCAGGTGCGGGGCGATGTCCTTGAGCAGCGCGCGCATGTCCTGCGGCTTGACCGCGAGCAGCACGACGTCGGCCTTCGCCGTCGCCTCCTCCGGGGTCGGCGTGGCGACGCCGTACCGCTCGGCGATCTCGGCCGCCCGGTCCAGGTGGCGCTCGGCCGCGAGCATGGAGCCGGCCGGCGTGCCGGAGCGGAGCAGCCCGGACAGCAGCGCCACCTGGACCGGGCGGCCGAGATCGCCGAGCGGTACGGCGTCGCCACGCCGACCCCGGAGGAGGCGACGGCGAAGGCC
>SCTD01000090.1 GCA_004299215.1 Frankiales bacterium
CGTAGGACCCGATGAGCTCGACCAGCTGCGGCTCCTCGTGCACGACGTACGGCCGACCGGACAGGTCGACCGCTGCCTGCACGAGGCACTCGTCGAGCGGCACCAGGGCGTCGCCGAACCGCCGGATGCCGGCCTTGTCGCCGAGGGCCTGCTTGAGCGCCGTGCCGATCGCCAGGCTGGTGTCCTCGACGGTGTGGTGCGCGTCGACCTCGAGGTCGCCGCGGGTGCGGACGGTCAGGTCGAAGCCGCTGTGCTTGCCGAGCTGGGCGACCATGTGGTCGAAGAAGGGCACGCCCGTGTCGGACGTCGCCTGCCCGGTGCCGTCGAGGTCGAGCTCGACGCGGACGTCGGACTCCTTCGTGGTGCGCTCGACCAGTGCGGTGCGGCTCATGTCACGTCCTTCAGTGCGTCCAGGAATGCAGTGGTCTCGGCCTCGGTGCCGGCGTTGACGCGGAGCCAGCCGGCCAGACCCGGCCCGCCGCTCACGTCGCGGACGAGCACCCCGTGGTCGAGCAGCGCCTGCCAGACCTGGGCGGGCGCGTCGAACGGCCCGAAGAGCAGGAAGTTCGACTCGGTCGGCACGACGCGCAGGCCCGAGGCGGGGATCTCGCGGACCATCCGGTCGCGCTGCGCCTTGACCTGCTCGACGGTGCCGAGCAGCTCGTCGGCGTGCGCCAGCGCCACCCGCGCAGCCGCCTGGGTCAGCGCGCTCAGGTGGTAGGGCAGGCGGACCAGGCGGAGCGCGTCCACGACCGCCGGGCTCGCGGCGAGGTAGCCGACACGGGCGCCGGCCATGGCGAAGGCCTTGCTCATCGTGCGCGACACGATCAGCCGCGGGCACCGGTCGAGCAGGGTGACCGCGCTCGGGGTCGAGGCGAACTCCGCGTAGGCCTCGTCGACCAGGACCACGCCGTCGGTCGCGTCGTGCACGGCCTGCACGACGTCGAGCCCGATGACGGTGCCGGTCGGGTTGTTGGGGGTCGTCAGGAAGGTGATGGCGGGGCGGTGCCTCGTGACGGCCGCGACCGCCTGGTCGGCCGTCAGCGTGAAGTCCGCGGCGCGACGCTCGGCCACCCAGCCGGTGCTGGTGCCGGCGGCGAGCAGCGGGTGCATGGAGTAGGACGGCTCGAAGCCGAGCGCCAGGCGGCCGGGACCGCCGAAGGCCTGGCAGACCTGCTGCAGGACCTCGTTGGAGCCGTTCGCGGCCCAGACCTGCTCGACGCCGAGCGCGACCCCCGTACGTCCTGACAGGTAGCCGGCGAGGTCGGTCCGCAGCGCGACAGCCTCCCGGTCGGGGTAGCGGTTCAGCGTCGTGGCGGCCTGGCCCACGGCCGCGGCCAGGTCGGCGACGAAGGACGCGGACGGGGCGTGCGGGTTCTCGTTGACGTTGAGCTGGATCGCGTCGGGGAGCTGCGGGGCGCCGTACGGCTGCTTGCCCCGCAGATCGTCTCGGACCGGCAGCGCCTCCAGGGCGGCGTTCACCGGGTGCCCCGCACCCGCACCTGGACCGCCTCCACGTGCGCGGCGAGGTCCTCCGCCCCGCCCAGCGCCGTGACATGGGGGGCGACGGCGGCCAGCGCCTCCGGGGAGTACTGCACCAGCGACATCCGCTTGAGGAAGCTCTGCGTCGACAGGCCGGCACTGAAGCGGGCGGTGCCGCCGGTGGGCAGCACGTGGTTGGACCCGGCGAGGTAGTCGCCGAGGCTCACGGGGGTGGTGCTGCCGACGAAGACGGCCCCGGCGTTGCGCACCCGGCGGGCCCGTTCGGGCGCGTCGGCGGTGAGCACCTCGAGGTGCTCGGCCGCCCAGGCGTCGACGACGGCGAGCCCGTGGTCGAGGTCGTCGACGAGCACGTGCGCGGACTGACCGGCCAGCGCGGTCTCGACGCGCGCGCGGTGCCGGGTGGCGGGGACCTGCTTGCCGAGCTCGACGTCGACCGCGTCGAGCAGCTCCTCGCTCGGCGTGACCAGCAGGCAGGCGGCCAGCGGGTCGTGCTCGGCCTGCGCGACGAGGTCGGCGGCGACGTAGGCCGGGACCGCGGTGTCGTCGGCGAGGATCGCGATCTCGGTCGGGCCGGCCTCGGAGTCGATCCCGCAGCGTCCCTGCACGAGCCGCTTCGCGGCGGCCACGTAGACGTTGCCGGGACCGGTGATGACGTCGACCGGCGGGCAGCCCTCGATCCCGAAGGCGAGCATGGCGACGGCCTGCGCGCCACCGACGGCCCAGACCTCGTCGACGCCGAGCAGGGCACAGGCGGCGAGGACGACCGGGTGCGGCAGGCCGTCGGACTGCGGCGGGCTGGCGACGGCCAGGCTGTCGACGCCGGCGACGAGCGCGGGCACGACGTTCATGACGACGCTGCTCGGGTAGGCGACGCGGCCGCCCGGCACGTAGAGGCCGACCCGCCCGACCGGGACCCAGCGCTCGGTGACGGTGGCGCCGTCGACGACGCGGACCACCTCGTCGTCGCGCAGCTGGGCCGTCGCCACGGTGCGCGCCCGGCGGGTCGCCTCCTCGAGCGCGGCGCGGACGTCGGGGTCGAGCCGCCCGAGCGCGCTCTGCAGCGCGTCCGCGGGGACGCGCAGGTGCTCGGGCTCCACGCCGTCGAAGCGGGCGGTCGCCTCGCGGACCGCGGCCTCGCCGCGGTCGCGGACGTCCTCGACGACGGGGCGCACCTGCTCGACCGCTGCCGCCACGTCGAGTGCTGCCCGGGGCAGCAGGCTGCGGGGGTCGGCGTCGCGTCGGCCGCGCAGGTCGATGCGGGTCAGCACGGCGCGGGCTCCGTCGGAGATGGGCGGGAAGGACCGCTTCAGCCTACCGGCGCGGCGATCACGGGACCGTCGAGGGCGGGCAGTGACGTGGGCCACCGGCGGGAGCCGGTGCGGCGCGCCAGGGCGCGGTCGAGCAGCACGGCGAGCGGCAGCAGCCGGCGGGCGATCAGTCGGCGATGAGCAGCCGGCTGGGCGTGGCCGAGCCGCCCATGGCCACCCGGCCCGGGCCCTTCGCGCCCGGCTCGAGGAACGTCAGGGCGAGCCGCAGGACGTGCCCGGCCGGCACCCGCTCCACGTCCTGACCGCTGCGGACCAGCGGCACGGTGTAGCGCTGGTAGGTGCTGGTGGACCGCTTGTCCTGCGCGACCAGCCCTTCGGACAGGACCGTGCAGCGGCTCCCCGCGCAGTCCTGGAGCGCCACGCCCACCTTGGCGTTGCCCTGCGTGGTCGGGAAGCGGACGAAGACGACGAGCTCCCTCGTCGCCGGCAGCAGCACGGGACGGTCCAGCCGGGCGTCGAAGGTCACGGTGGACCCGGTGCGGATGGACATCACCTCCTGGGCCGAGGCGGGCGAGCGCTGCAGCCCGCGGCTCGTGAGGTAGTAGACGGGGGCCAGGGCGGGACCTGGCGTGGGACTCGGCGCGGACGCCCCAGCCGGCGCCGACGCACCAGGACGCGGTGACGGCGTCGGCGCAGGCTCCGGGGCGCGTGCGGTGCGCCGGCCCGTGCTGACGGCCCCCGTGCCGGCTGGAGCCTGCCCGGTGCTCGCCGGCGCGGCCGGCGACGCGGAGCGGGTCGGCGTGGCCGACGGGCGCACCGCCGGTGCGGCAGCGGCCTGGTCGCCGTCCCCGGTCTCGACGTCGGACCCGGCCGCGGTCTGGCCCTGCTCGCCGGAGGCGGTGCCGGCCTCCACGGCCACGGTGGTGCTGCCCGGCGGGAGAGGGACGGGCGCTCCGCCCTGCGGCATCGCGCCCACGGCGACCAGGCCGGCCGCCAGGGCGGTGACCGAGGCGACCTTGACGGTCTGGCCGGCGCGGTCGGCGGTCGCGACGAACGGCAGCTCGGCCAGCCAGGTCACGGGCCCGAGCACCCACTTGATCCTGCCGATGCTGATGCCGAGGAACGCGCGTACCAGTGCCGGGTCGAACTGCGAGCCGGCGCACCGGGTGAGCTCCTCCCGGGCCCAGGCGGCGCTGCGTGCAGCCTTGTAGGACCGGGCCGACGTCATGACCTCGAAGGAGTCGGCCAGCGCGACGATCCGGGCCGCGTAGGCGATGTCCTCGCCGGCCAGGCCGCTCGGGTAGCCGGTGCCGTCGTACCTCTCGTGGTGCTGGCCGATCGCGTCGCCCCACTCCCCGAGCCAGGGCAGCAGTCCCCCGAGCAGCCGGACCCCCTCGTCGGGGTGCCTGTGCATCAGCTCCCAGCTGGACTCGTCCAGGCCGCCGGGGCTGTTGAGGACCGGCGCGGGCACGCTGAGCTTGCCGAGGTCGTGCACCAGCGCCGCCCAGCGGAGCCGGACCCGGTCCTGCTCGGGCAGGCCGAGCTCCCCGGTGAGCAGGTCGGTGAACGCGCGCACCCGCTCGGAGTGACCGCGGGTGCGCTTGTCGTGCAGGCCGAGGATGCCGACCAGGGTCACCACGGTCTCGGCCGCGTCGTAGGGCTTCATGGAGACGCCCTGGCCGCGCAGCTTGGCCAGCCGCGTGTCGAG
>SCTD01000091.1 GCA_004299215.1 Frankiales bacterium
CTCGGGCATGGAGGTCCCTCTCGTGACTCGAGGCCGTGGTGGTCCCCGGACACCTCCAGGGTGGCACCTCCTCGGCCCGGTGGCGATGTGGCACGCCTCACGCCGCCCGCAGTAGTGGAACGGTTGCGTATCGGAACTGCCGGCCGTACGGTCGTCGAGTTGCGATACGCCGGCGTCTAGGAAGGGTGCGAATGCCCACCGCGCTCGACGCGCCCAAGGCCACCGGCCGGCCGCGCGACCCCAAGCTGGACCGGTCGATCCTCGCGGCGACCCTCGACCTGCTGGCCTCCGACGGCTACGACGGGCTCACCATCGAGGGCGTCGCGGCCAGGGCCGGTGTCGGCAAGGCCAGCGTCTACCGGCGCTTCCCCGGCAAGGAGGAGCTGGTCGTCGAGGCGGTCGCCTCGCTCAGCGAGCCGCCCGAGCGGGTCGCGGGGGCCGGGGTGCGCGACGAGCTGGTCGCCCTGCTCGAGGCCGTCCGCCGCAAGAGCGACTCCTCCCTCGCCGGCAAGATCTTCCCGCGGCTGCTCGGGGCCAGCGCCGAGAACCCCGCGCTGATGGCGCGCTACCGCGAGCAGGTCCTCGAGCCGCGCCGTCGCCGCTTCCACGAGGTGCTCCGACGCGGCATCGCCGAGGGGACGATCCGCCCGGACGTCGAGGTGGACCACGCGACCGACCTGCTGGTCGGCCCGATGGCCTACCGCAACCTCATCCGCACCGACCCGCCGCCCGGTCCGGACCTGGCGGCCCGCATCGTCGACGACGTCCTCGTCGCTCTCGCCCCGTCGAAGGACCCTGCATGACCGCCCCCGCCCCCGCCCCGGCGCCGCTCACCCACCGCCAGGTCCTCACCGTCCTGTCCGGGCTGCTGCTCGGGATGTTCCTCGCGTCGCTCGACCAGACGATCGTCTCCACCGCGATGCGCACCATCGCCGACGAGCTGGAGGGGCAGACCGCCCAGGCGTGGGTGACGACGTCGTACCTCATCGCGTCGACCATCACGACTCCGCTGTACGGGAAGCTGTCCGACCAGTACGGCCGCAAGCCCTTCTACGTCTTCGCGATCGTCGTCTTCCTGTTCGGCTCGCTGCTGTGCGCGACCGCCCAGGACATCTACCAGCTGGCCGGCTACCGCGCGGTGCAGGGCATCGGGGCGGGCGGGCTGATGGCGCTCGCCTTCGCGATCGTCGGTGACCTGGTGTCGCCGCGGGAGCGCGGGCGCTACCAGGGCTGGTTCATGGCGGTGTTCGGCACCAGCAGCGTGCTCGGGCCGGTCATCGGCGGCGCCTTCGCGGGGCAGCCGTCGATCCTCGGCGCGGACGGCTGGCGCTGGATCTTCCTCATCAACGTGCCGATCGGGCTGGTCGCGCTCGCGGTCGTCCTCAAGAAGCTGCACCTGCCGAAGCGGGTGAACGAGCACCGCATCGACGTCGTCGGCGCCGGCCTGCTGACGGCCGCCGTGGTGCCGTTGCTGCTGGTCGCCGAGCAGGGTCGCGAGTGGGGGTGGGGGTCGAGCCTCACCCTCGGCCTGATCGCGCTGTCCGTCGGCTCGTTCGTCGCGTTCGTGCCGTGGGAGCGGCGGATGGGCGTGGAGGCGATCCTCCCGCTGCGGATGTTCGCCAGCAGCGTCTTCAGCCTGACCAGCGTCATCGCCCTGCTGGTGGGGGCGGGCATGTTCGGCGGCCTGGTCGTGGTGCCGCTCTACCTGCAGATCGTGCTCGGCTCGTCGCCGACCGAGGCGGGCCTGCAGATGGTCCCGCTCATGGCCGGCATCTTCCTGACGTCCACGTTCTCCGGCCGCGTGATGAGCCGGACCGGGCGCTACAAGCCGCTGCCCATCTTCGGGACCGCGCTGATGTTCGTGGCGCTCATGCTGCTGTCGACGCTCGGCGTCGACACCCCGCTCTGGCAGCCGATGGTGTTCATGGCCGTCATGGGTCTGGGTCTGGGCCTGTCGATGCAGACCCTGGTGATCTCGGTGCAGAACGCGCTGCCACCCCGGGACATGGGCGTCGCCACCAGCTCGGTGACCTTCTTCCGCTCGATGGGCGGCACGTTCGGAGCCGCGGTCTCGCTGGCAGTGCTCTTCGGCTCGCTGGCCGGCAACATCCAGGAGCGGGCGGTCCAGGCCGGGCTGCCCGACGACGTCATCGCGCGCTTCGAGAGCGCGACGGCCCTGGACGACACCTCGATCATCGCGACCCTCCCGGAGGCGGTCCGTCGGGTGGTGCTGGAGGGCTTCGCCGACTCGATGTCGACGGTCTTCCTCGTCGTCGGCTTCCTGCTGGTGCCGGCGTTCGTGCTGTCGTTCCTGGTGAAGGAGCTGCCGCTGCGCAGCACCGGCGGCCTGCAGGCGGCGAGTGCCGACGAGCAGGAGGCGCGGCTGCGCACCGAGGCCGCGGTCGTCGACTGAGGCAGGCTCCCCGCCCTGCTCGTGGGAGTCAGGACTGCCACTTCCCGTGGGAGCACCGACGTGCAGGTCGAGCGGTGTCAGGCAGGCCCGCGCAGGGCTGCCGCGTGGCGGCGCCGCCGCTGGGGCGAGGTGCACGTGCTTGCTCCCAGGGGGAACCGGCAGTCGAGGCTCCCGCGGTCAGGCCTCGTCCGGTCGAACGGTCTCGGGCTCGGGCTCGGGGGCGGTCGGGGCGGTGACCTCGCGCCAGCGCGAGGTGATCGGCAGCCTGCGGTCACGACCGAACGCCCGGCCGGTGATCTTCGGGCCGGGCGGTGACTGCCGCCGCTTGTACTCCGCGGAGTCGACCAGCGTGATGACCCGGTCGACGGTCGCCTCGTCGAAGCCCGCGGCGATCAGCTGCGCCCGCCCCTGGTCGCCCTCGATGTAGGCGTCCAGCAGCGGGTCCAGCACGTCGTACGGCGGGAGGCGGTCGCTGTCCAGCTGCCCCGGCGCGAGCTCGGCCGACGGGGGCTTGGTGATGGTGCTCTCGGGGATCGGCGGGATCTCCCCGCGCTCCGCGGCGACCCGGTTGCGCCACCGCGCCAGCCGGAAGACCAGCAGCTTCGGCACGTCCTTGATCGGTGCGAAACCGCCTGCGCTGTCGCCGTAGAGGGTCGAGAAGCCGGTGGCGGCCTCGCTCTTGTTGCCGGTCGTGAGGACCAGGTGGCCGTGCTCGTTGGACAGCGCCATCAGCGTGGTGCCGCGCACCCGGGCCTGGAGGTTCTCGACCGCCAGCCCGGTCAGCTCGACGCTGGCCATGAACGCGTCGACCACCGGCTTGATCGGCACGATCGACCACTGCAGGCCCTGCCGGTTCGCGAGGTCCTCGGCGTCGCTGACCGAGTGGTCCGACGACCACTCGCTCGGCATGCCGACGACGTGCACCCGGTGCGCACCCAGCGCATCCCGCGCGATCGTCGCCACCAGCGCCGAGTCGATGCCGCCGGAGAGGCCGAGCACGACGGAGCGGAAGCGGTTCTTCTCGACGTAGTCGCGGACCGCCGTCACGAGGGCGCCCCACACCTCGGCGTCGTCGTCGAGCGGTGGCGCCACCTCCGGTGGCGCCGGGGCGTAGGCCGCCAGCGGCTCGGTCGTGAGGGTCACCCGCTCGACGGCCATCGCGGTGCCGTCACCGGCGTCGGCCGGTCCGACGGTGTCGGAGGTCGCGGCGTCGAGGTCGAGGTCGGCGACGAGCAGGTGCTCCTCCCAGCGCGGGGCCCGGGCGATCACGGAGCCGGCCGCGTCGACGACGAAGGAGTCTCCGTCGAAGACCAGCTCGTCCTGCCCCCCCACGCAGTTGACGTACGCCACGGGCGCCCCGGCCTCGGCGGCCCGCCGCGCGGCCAGCGGGGCGCGCATCTCGTCCTTGCCGCGCTCGTAGGGGGATCCGTTGATGCAGACGACCAGCCCGGCCTCGGCCGCGCAGGCGACCTTCATCGGACCGCCCTCCTGCCAGAGGTCCTCGCACACCACGGTCGCCACGTCGACGCCGTGCAGGCGCACGACGGGCAGCCGGTCGCCGCGCACGAAGTAGCGGAACTCGTCGAAGACGCCGTAGTTGGGCAGGTGGTGCTTGGCGTAGCGGCTGACGACCTCGCCGCGGAACAGGACGGCTGCGCTGTTCTGCGGCTCCCCGGCGGGGCGGCCCAGCGCGGGCGCCGGCTTCTCCGT
The DNA here is from genome assembly GCA_004299215.1 of Frankiales bacterium. GTDB lineage: Bacteria > Actinomycetota > Actinomycetes > Mycobacteriales > SCTD01 > SCTD01. The sequence goes on from SCTD01000091.1 coordinate 4,124, forward strand.
ACGCCCGCAGTAGCCGACCACGACCGCCACCTCGCCGCAGCCGTCCGCGGCGAGGTCGGCGGCCAGGCGGGTCAGCGCGTCCAGGCTCGCCTGCACGAAGGAGTGCCGCAGCACCAGGTCCTCGGCGGGGTAGCCGGTCAGGACCATCTCCGGGAAGGCGACCAGGTGGCAGCCGGCGTCGACGGCCCGGCGGGCCCACTGCCGCACGAGCTCGGCGTTGCCCGGCAGGTCCCCGACGACGGGGTCGACCTGGGCCAGTCCCAGGCGCAGCTGCGGCACGCCGCCAGCCTACGAGCCCGCCGCCGTGAGGGCGTCGTACTCCTCGTCGCTGAGCTGTACGCCGGCGGCGGCGCAGTTCTCCTCGAGGTGCGCGACGGAGGACGTGCCGGGGATCGGCAGCATGACGGGGGAGCGGCGCAGCAGCCAGGCCAGCGCGAGCTGCGCGTGGGTGGCGTCGTGCTCCCGGGCGAGCTCGTCCAGGATGCCGCCCGGCCGGGCCAGCGCGCCGGCGGCGACCGGGAACCACGGGATGAAGGCGATGCCCTCCTTCTCGCAGAACTCCAGGACGTCCTCGGACTGCCGGTTGCCGAGGTTGTAGAGGTTCTGCACCGACACCACGTCGACGACCTTGCGCG
>SCTD01000092.1 GCA_004299215.1 Frankiales bacterium
CAGGTCGTGGACGCTCTCGCCCGCGGCCACGACCTGCTCCGTCCCGCCGTAGCCGACCGGGGGCACGGAGCACCAGACGGGCGCCACCAGTCCGATGCGCACACGACCTCCTCTGCACACCAGTGCGCGGGACCGCCGCTCAGATACGTCACGCCGCGGATCACCCGCCGATCAGGTGCCGAGCAGGGCCGCCGCCACACCCGGGACGACCGGCGACGCGGGACGAACCCGGCTGCTTCGCGCCGCCGAGCCGAACAGGGGCGATACTGGTCAGGTGCCGGTCTGCTCGCGAGAGCGGTCGCGCCCGTGCCCGCCCCCCGCAGGGGCCATCGGTCACGGTCGGGTCCTCGCAGCCGGGGCGGCACCGCCGGACCGAGTGATCCTGTCGGACCGGTGCACCACCGGCACGTCCCTGCTGACGAAGGACCTCCAGTGACCCCGCCCCGCACCGCCCGCGCCGTGGACGAGACCGCCGACGACGCCTCCGACGCGCTGACGGCCCGCAAGGATGCGAAGAAGGCCCCGGCCAGGAAGGCCACCAGGACCGCGAAGGCCGCCGAGCCCGTCCTGGCACGTTCCGACGAGGAGCCGGACCCCGAGGAGCTCGACGTCGACCCGGCCGAGCTGGCCGACGAGGAGCCGCTCGACCCCACCGGCCTCGACGCCACCGCCCTCGACCCCGCTGTCGTCGCCGCTGCCGACCCGGCGCTGGCGGCCGCGGCCGGGGCCACCCCCGCCGCCAAGGACGACGAGGACGACGAGGACGACGAGGACGACGACGACGGGGAGGGCGGGGGCAAGCAGAAGCAGTCGGACGACGACGACGAGGACGAGAAGCCGATCGCCGCCGAGGGCGAGGTCGGCATCTCGACCGACCTGGTCCGGGCCTACCTCAAGGAGATCGGCAAGGTCCCGCTCCTCACGGCCGAGATGGAGGTCGACCTCGCGCAGCGGATCGAGGCCGGCCTGTTCGCCGCGGAGAAGATCCGCCTCGCCGACGCGGGCGAGGCGCCGAAGATCTCCGCCGCCCTGCGTCGGGACCTGGACTGGCTGGTCCTGGACGGCGGCAAGGCCAAGCGCCACCTGCTCGAGGCCAACCTGCGCCTCGTCGTCAGCATCGCCAAGCGCTACCTCGGGCGCGGCATGCTCTTCCTCGACCTGATCCAGGAGGGCAACCTGGGTCTGATCCGCGCGGTCGAGAAGTTCGACTACACCAAGGGCTACAAGTTCTCCACCTACGCCACCTGGTGGATCCGGCAGGCGATCACCCGCGCCATGGCCGACCAGGCACGCACCATCCGCATCCCGGTGCACATGGTCGAGCAGATCAACAAGCTGACCCGGGTGCAGCGCGAGATGCTCCAGGAGCTCGGTCGCGAACCGACCCCGGAGGAGCTCGCCAAGGAGCTCGACATGACGCCCGAGAAGGTCGTCGAGATCCAGGGGTACGCCCGGGAGCCAGTGAGCCTCGAGACCACCATCGGCGACGACCAGGACTCGTCGCTGGGTGACTTCATCGAGGACGCCGACGCCCCCGTGGCCGCCGAGGTCGTGTCGTACGGCCTGATGCAGGAGCAGCTCGGTGAGGTCCTCCGTACCCTCACCGACCGCGAGGCCGCCGTCGTCAAGATGCGCTTCGGCCTGGTCGACGGCCAGCCGCGCACGCTCGACGAGATCGGCCGGGAGTTCGGGCTGACCCGCGAGCGGATCCGCCAGATCGAGAGCAAGACGCTCTCCAAGCTGCGCCACCCGTCGCGGTCGCAGAAGCTCCGCGACTACCTGGACTAGCCGCATGCAGCCGGTCCCGCCGGCGGAGTTCGAGGACTACGTCGCCGACGCCCTCGACACGCTCCCGCCCGAGCTCGCCGCGCGCTTCTCCAACGTCGTCGTGGTCGTGGAGGACGAGAACGAGCAGGAGCCGGACATCCTCGGTCTGTACGAGGGGGTCGCGCTCACCGAGCGCGAGCACTACTCAGGGGTCCTGCCGGACAAGATCAGCCTCTACCGGATCCCGCTGTGCCTGATGGCGGAGGACACCGACCACCTCGTCGAGGAGATCGCGATCACCGTGATCCACGAGTTCGGCCACCACGTCGGCATCGACGACGAGCGGCTGCACGAGCTCGGATGGGACTGACGTCCGGTTCGTCCGGGTAGGGGCGCTGCGTCCCGGGTAGGCCTGTGAGCGACCTCACCCGAGCAGTGACTACCGGAATCGTCGTCGACGCGGGATCGTTGGACACTTGCAAGGAGCCGAACCTCGGCTGCTCACCCCCGGGACGTCCCGCCGTCTCCGCACGGTGCCCCGGCCCTGTGCGCGCAGCCGACGGACCCGAACCCGCCGACCAGCACCTGGAGAGACATGCCCGCCCCCGCACGCCCCGCCGACGTCGTCGAGACGCTGGTCGCGCGCTCGCAGTCCGAGGGACCGCTGTCCCTCGAGCAGCTGCGCTCGGCCTTCGACGCCGCCGGCATCGGCCCGGCCGAGGCCGGCCGGGTGCTGCGGGCGCTCTCGGAGCAGGGGGCGGTGCTCGGCAGCGAGGAACGTCCGACCGGGCGTGCTCGTCGTACCACCAAGACCTCTGGAGCCCGGCCCGCGAAGCGGACCGCCGGACCCCAGGAGACGCGCCCTGCAGGGCGCACCGTGCCGACCACCACGTCGGCCGACCCGTCCGGAGAGGACATCGCAGTGCCCACGCAGACCGTCGCGGCCCCCGCCACCGAGCGCAAGGCCGCCGCCACGTCGACGCCCGCCACGGCATCGACGAAGGCCGCCCCCAAGGCGAAGACCGCCCCCAAGCAGACCCGCGCCGAGGCCGAGGCCGCCGTCGCCGAGGCCGCCCTCCCCGAGGGCGACACCGTCTTCGCCGAGCCCGCCGCGGCTCCCGTCGTCGTGGCCGACGAGGACAAGCCGCTGGCGCTCGACGAGCCGCCGCCCGGCATCGACCTGGTCAAGGCCTACCTCCGCGAGATCGGTCGCGTCGCGCTGCTGACCGCCGAGATGGAGGTCGACCTGGCCAAGCGCATCGAGGCCGGCCTGTTCGCGACCTACAAGCTCAGCCAGCACGCGTCCGGTGAGACCAAGATCCCGGCGGCCATGCGCCGCGACCTGGCCGAGATCGAGCGCGACGGGGAGGTGGCCAAGCGCCACCTGCTCGAGGCCAACCTGCGCCTGGTCGTCTCACTGGCCAAGCGTTACCAGGGCCGTGGCCTCGACCTGCTCGACCTGGTCCAGGAGGGCAACCTCGGCCTGGTCCGCGCCGTCGAGAAGTTCGACTACGCCAAGGGCTACAAGTTCTCCACCTACGCGACCTGGTGGATCCGCCAGGCGCTGCAGCGCGCGCTGGCCGACCAGGGCCGCACCATCCGCGTGCCGGTCCACATGGCCGAGCTGATCACCAAGGTGACCCGCACCCGCCGCGACCTGACCCAGAGCCTCGGCCGCGAGCCCACGTCGGAGGAGATCGGCGAGCCGCTCGCGATGACCGCGGAGAAGGTCGAGGAGATCCTGCGCCACGGCCGCGACACGCTGTCGCTGCAGGCTCCCGTCGGCGACGACGAGGCGGTCCTCGGGGACTTCATCCACGACGTCGACTCGATCGACCCGCAGGCGGCCGTCGAGACGCAGATGCTGCACGGCCAGCTGTCCGAGGTGCTGGACTCGCTGCCCGAGCGCTCGGCCATCGTGATGCGGATGCGCTTCGGCCTGGACGACGGCCGGCCGCGCACCCTCGACGAGGTCGGCCGCTTCCTGGGCCTGACCCGCGAGCGGATCCGCCAGATCGAGCGCGACACCCTCGCGGAGATCCGCGCCGGGGGCCGCGCCGACGCCCTGCGCGAGTACGTCGCGTAGCACCCTCGTACGCCTCGGCGGCCGCCGCTCCCCCTCGTGGGGAACGGCGGCCGCTG
>SCTD01000093.1 GCA_004299215.1 Frankiales bacterium
CGTCCAGACCCCGCGGGTCGTGACGCCAAGGCCGGCCTCGGTCGGCTTCTTCTCAGGCACCCGCCGAGCGAACGGCCGGTCGTACGCCTCCCGCGCTCGCCACAGCCGATCTGTGGACGCGGCTCACCGCTGTGGATCTTGCGAGGGAGCGCCTGGCCCGCAACACGCGGGCGTGTCGCGTGCCAGGCGCTCCCTGGGAAGATCACGGGGGTTCGACAGCGGCACGTAGCCTTGACCCATGCCCGTCGAGAGCCTGTTCCCGCGCCTCGAGCCGCTGCTGCCGACGGTGCAGAAGCCGATCCAGTACGTCGGCGGCGAGCTCAACAGCACCGTCAAGGACTGGGACGCGTGCGACGTCCGGTGGGCGCTGATGTACCCGGACGCGTACGAGGTCGGGCTCCCGAACCAGGGCGTCATGATCCTGTACGAGGTGCTCAACGAGCAGCCGGGCGTGCTCGCCGAGCGGACCTACAGCGTGTGGCCGGACCTGGCCGAGAAGATGCGCGCGCACGGCGTCCCGCAGTTCACCGTCGACGGGCACCGGCCGGTCCGGGCGTTCGACGTCCTCGGGATCAGCTTCTCCACCGAGCTCGGCTACACCAACATGCTCGAGGCGCTGGACCTCGCCGGGATCCCGCTGTACGCCAGGGACCGCACCGACCAGGATCCGATCGTGCTCGCCGGGGGCCACGCCGCGTTCAACCCCGAGCCGATCGCCGACTTCGTCGACGCCGCCGTGCTGGGCGACGGCGAGCAGGCCGTGCTCGAGATGACCGCCGTCATCCGGCAGGCCAAGAAGGACGGAGCCGACCGCGAGGAGACGCTGCTGCGGCTCGCGAGGGCCGGCGGCGTCTACGTCCCCCGCTTCTACGACGTGGAGTACCTCCCCGACGGCCGCATCGCCCGCGTCGTCCCGAACCGCCCCGACGTCCCGTTCCGCGTGCACAAGCGGACCGTCATGGACCTCGACGAGTGGCCCTACCCGAAGCAGCCGCTCGTGCCGCTGGCCGAGACCGTGCACGAGCGGATGAGCGTCGAGATCTTCCGCGGCTGCACCCGCGGCTGCCGCTTCTGCCAGGCCGGGATGATCACCCGCCCGGTGCGTGAGCGCTCCATCACCGGCATCGGCGAGATGGTGAAGGCCGGCCTGGACGCCACCGGGTACGAAGAGGTCGGCCTGCTGAGCCTGTCCTCCGCCGACCACTCCGAGATCGGCGAGGTCGCCAAGGGGCTGGCCGACCGCTACGAGGGCACCCAGACCGCGCTCAGCCTGCCGAGCACCCGCGTCGACGCGTTCAACATCGACCTGGCGCAGGAGCTCTCCCGCAACGGCCGCCGCAGCGGCCTGACCTTCGCGCCCGAGGGCGGCTCCGAGCGGCTGCGCAAGGTCATCAACAAGATGGTCAGCAAGCAGGACCTCATCGACACCGTGACGACGGCGTACGGCGCGGGCTGGCGCCAGGTGAAGCTCTACTTCATGGTCGGCTTGCCCACGGAGACCGACGAGGACGTCCTCGAGATCGCCGACATGGCAAGGGAAGTGATCCGGGCGGGGCGGCAGATCACCGGCACCCGCGACGTCCGCTGCACCGTCTCCATCGGCGGCTTCGTCCCCAAGGCGCACACGCCGTTCCAGTGGGCCGCCCAGCTCGACCACGAGACGACGGACCGCCGGCTCAAGCTGCTGCGCAACGCGATCCAGGCCGACAAGAGCACCGCGAAGGCGATCGGCTACCGCTACCACGACGGCAAGCCCGGCATCGTCGAGGGACTGCTCTCCCGTGGCGACCGCCGCGTCGGCAAGGTCCTCGAGCAGGTGTGGCGCGACGGCGGGAAGTTCGACGGCTGGAGCGAGCACTTCTCCTACAACCGCTGGATGTCTGCCGCGGAGAAGGTCGGCGTCGACGTCGGCTGGTACACCACGCGCGAGAAGGAGGAGAGCGAGGTCCTGCCCTGGGACCACCTCGACTCCGGCCTCGACAAGGAGTGGCTGTGGAGCGACTGGCAGGAGGCGCTCGCTGAGCAGGACCTCGACGACTGCCGCTGGATCCCGTGCTTCGACTGCGGCGTCTGCCCGCAGATGGGCACCGA
>SCTD01000094.1 GCA_004299215.1 Frankiales bacterium
CCCCCGCCGAGCCCGCGGACGGCCGCTTCGCCTGGCTCGTCACGGGCGCCCACGCCTGGATCCTGGTCGGGCTCTTCCTCGACGGCTGGTTCCACATCCACCGGCCCGACGGGGAGTCCTTCTTCACGCCCTGGCACGGCATCCTCTACAGCGGCGTCGCCGCGACCGTCGTGGTCCACCTGCTGCAGCAGCGGCGCGTCGGCGGGGTGTCCCCCGGCTACCGGCCGAGCCTGGCCGGCGGCCTCGTCGTCGGTGCGGCCGGCTTCGTCGACATGGTGTGGCACACCGTCTTCGGGGTCGAGGCCGACCTCAACGCGCTGCTCTCCCCGCCGCACCTGCTGCTCATCACGGCCGGCACGCTGGTCTTCGCCGGCCCCCTGCGCGCCGCCCTCCGCGCGCCGGCCGGCGCGCCCGGCGGCCTGCCCACCGCTTTCGCCGCGGCGTACGTCGTCACGGGTCTCGGCTTCTTCACGCAGTACGCCAACCCCTTCACCCAGGTGTACGCCGAGGCGGTCGGAGGCGCGTCGTCCCAGGAGCTGCGGGAGGTGGCGGGGGTCGCCGGGATCATCGTCTTCTCGGTGCTGATCGCCGGTGCCGTGGCGATCCTGACGGCCCGCACGACCCTGGTGCCGGGCTCGCTCGCCGTCGCGGTCGGCGTGCCCTCGCTCGCGTTGGTCACCCAGCAGGACACCTACTCCTTCGTGCCGGCGATCGTGGCGGCGGCGCTCGTCGTCGAGCTCGCCGGCCGGCGGCTGTCACCGTCGCTCGCTGCGCTGCTCGCCACGACGGCGCTGGCCACGGCCTGGGTGCTGACCGTGATCGCCACCCGCGACGTGGCCTGGAGCCGCGAGCTGCTCACCGGCAGCATCGGCTCGGCCGCGGCTGCGGGCTACCTGGTCGGCTGGCTCGTGCAGAGCGGCGGATCACGCACGGCGTGAGGCCGACGAGGGCCGAGCTGCAGGCGGCGTACGGCCGCACGGTCCCGGACCTGGTGCGGCCAGGACTGGCCGTCCTGCTGTGCGGCATCAACCCCTCGCTCACCTCCGGAGCGCTCGGCCTGCACTTCGCCACCCCCGGCAACCGGCTGTGGCCGGTCCTGCATGCCGCAGGCTGGACCGACCGGCGGCTGCTGCCGCACGAGACCGGCGACCTGCTGGCGGCAGGCATCGGGATCACCAACCTGGTGCCCCGGGCCACCGCCCGGGCCGACGAGCTCACCGACGACGAGCTGCGCGCCGGGCTGCCCCGGCTGGAGGCACTGTCCGCGCGGGTCCGGCCGCGGGTCGTGGCCCTCCTCGGGCTGTCGGCCTACCGGGTCGCGACCGGGGAACGGCAGGCCGCCGCCGGGCCGCTGGACCGCCGGATCGGCGGCGCTCCCGCGTGGCTGCTGCCGAACCCGAGCGGGCTGAACGCCTCCTGGCAGCTGCCGCGGCTGGCGCAGGCCTACGCCGAGCTGCGCGAGGTCGCCGTCAGAGCAGGCTGAGAGGCAGCAGGAACACCGCGATCACGACCACCACCGCGAGCGCGATCAGCACCAGGTGGACCCACGAGAGCACGAGCGCCCAGGTGCACAGCGACAGGCCGGTGAGCCGGCCACCGCTGGCGAGGATGTCGCGCCGGGCCAGGTGCGCCAGCACGATCGC
>SCTD01000095.1 GCA_004299215.1 Frankiales bacterium
GAGAAGCCTGCGAAGGCGGAGAAGCCTGCGAAGGCGGAGAAGCCTGCGAAGGCGGAGAAGCCTGCGAAGGCGGAGAAGCCTGCGAAGGCGGAGAAGCCTGCGAAGGCCGAGAAGCCTGCGAAGGCCGAGAAGCCTGCGAAGGCCGAGAAGCCTGCGAAGGCTGAGAAGCACGCCAAGGCGACCGAGGGCAAGAACCGGGGCAAGAAGAAGGGCAGCGCGAAGCGGCACCGGGATCACCGGGCCTGATCGGCGCACGCCTCGCGGCCCGCCGCCGCGGCGTGGTCTGCATCACACGGCGCAACGGGGGTCTGACAGACTTCCCCGTGCACGCCCCCGGCGCCGCTCGCCATCCGCGATCGGTCGTCGCCCCGCCCGCGCCGCCCGGCGATCCCGGCACGGCGCTCGAGCTGCAAGGAGCCCTGTGTCCGCAACGGACCTGTCGTCGAGCGGGAGCCTGGCGGGCTCCGCTGCCGTCCCGCTGGCCACGAGCACCACGGCCGGCGCCGAGCTGGTGCAGCTGCTGACCCCCGAGGGCGAACGGCTCCACCACCCGGACTACGACGTCGACTTCACGGACGAGGAGTACCGCGCGCTCTACCGCGACCTGGTGCTGGTGCGCCGGATCGACGTGGAGGCGACCGCGCTGCAGCGCCAGGGCGAGCTCGGCATCTGGGCGGCGCTGCTCGGCCAGGAGGCCGCCCAGGTCGGCTCGGGCCGGGCGATGCGGGAGAAGGACTTCGCCTTCCCGACCTACCGGGAGCACGGCGTGGCGTGGTGCAAGGGGGTCGACCCGCTCAAGCTGCTCGGGCTGTTCCGCGGCGCGAGCAACGGCGGGTGGGACCCGCAGGAGAAGCGCTTCAACCTCTACACGATCGTCATCGGCAGCCAGACCCTGCACGCCACCGGCTACGCGATGGGCATCACCAAGGACGGAGCCGTCGGCGGCGACGACGGCGAGGCGGTGCTGGCGTACTTCGGCGACGGCGCCAGCAGCCAGGGCGACGTCAACGAGGCGTTCGTCTGGGCCAGCGTCTACAACTCCCCGGTCGTCTTCTTCTGCCAGAACAACCAGTGGGGCATCTCCACCCCCACGAGCTCGCAGAGCCGGATCCCGCTCTACAAGCGGGCCGAGGGCTTCGGCTTCCCGGGCGTGCGGGTCGACGGCAACGACGTGCTCGCGTCGTACGCCGTGACCCGCGCGGCGCTCGACGCCGCGCGCCACGGTCAGGGGCCGACGCTGATCGAGGCCTTCACCTACCGGATGGGCGCCCACACGACCTCCGACGACCCGACCCGCTACCGGCTCGCCAGCGAGCTCGAGGCCTGGAAGCTCAAGGACCCGTTGGAGCGGATGAAGGCCTTCCTCTACAAGCAGCAGCTGGTCGACGCCGACTTCTTCGCCCAGCTCGACGCCGACTCCGACGAACTGGCGGCGCGGATCCGCAAGGGGTGCCTGGAGATGCCGGACCCCGAACCGCTGTCGATCTTCGAGAACGTCTACGACGAGATCACGCTGCTGCTCGAGGAGCAGCGCGACGGCTTCGCGTCCTACCTGTCCGGCTTCGCAGGTGGCCACGCCGATGGGGGACAGCACTGATGCCGCAGCTGACGATGGCGAAGGCGCTGAACGAGGGCCTGCGCGCCGCGATGGAAAAGGATGCCAAGGTCGTCCTGATGGGCGAGGACATCGGCAAGCTCGGCGGTGTCTTCCGCGTGACCGACGGGCTGCAGAAGGACTTCGGCGAGGACCGCGTGTTCGACACCCCGCTCGCGGAGTCCGGGATCATCGGCACGGCGATCGGGCTGGCGATCCGCGGATACCGCGAGCGGGGTG
>SCTD01000009.1 GCA_004299215.1 Frankiales bacterium
ACGCGCGCCGGGTCATCGAGGCCTTCGAGGAGGCCTCCCGTGAGGGCCGCGGCGTGGTCACCGTCGACGGCCGGATGATCGAGAACCTGCACGTCGAGAACGCCCGCCGCGTGCTGGCCACCGCCGACGCCATCGCCGCCCTGGCCTGAGGGGCCGCACCACCCGGGCGGGCGACTCTCCGGCAACGATCTTCGTCTTCTTGTGCCGCGCCACGCGGGCGGGGCCCACGACAAGACGAAGATCGTGGCGGGGTGGGGCGGACGCGCCGGACGTACGATGGACATCGCCTGCGCGCCCGCTCCCGAAGGACACCCTTGACCACTGCCCTGCCCACCGACGAGCAGCTGACCGCGGCGCTCTCGACCGTCATCGACCCCGAGATCCGGCGGCCGGTGACCGAGCTCGGCATGGTCAAGTCGGCCGTCGTCGACCCCGACGGCACCGCCCGCGTCGGCATCTTCCTGACCGTCAGCGGCTGCCCGATGAAGGACACCATCACGTCGCGGGTGACCGAGGCCGTGGGCGCGCTCCCCGGCGTCGCGCGGGTCGACGTCGAGCTCGACGTGATGAGCGCCGAGCAGCGCCAGCAGCTGCAGACGCTGCTGCGTGGGGACAACCCGGTGCGCGAGATCCCCTTCGCGCAGCCGGGTTCGCTGACGAAGGTCTTCGCGGTCGCGAGCGGCAAGGGCGGCGTCGGCAAGTCGAGCGTCACCGTCAACCTGGCCGCCGCGATGGCGCAGAAGGGCCTGAACGTCGGCGTGCTCGACGCCGACATCTACGGCTTCAGCGTGCCCCGGATGCTCGGCGTGACGCACCGGCCCACCCAGGTGGAGTCGATGATCATGCCGCCGGCGGCGCACGGGGTGAAGGTCATCTCGATCGGGATGTTCACCAAGGACAACACCCCGGTCGTGTGGCGCGGGCCGATGCTCCACCGGGCGCTCCAGCAGTTCCTGGCCGACGTCTACTGGGGCGACCTCGACGTGCTGCTCATGGACCTGCCGCCCGGCACCGGCGACGTGGCGATCTCGGTGGCGCAGCTGGTCCCGAGCGCCGAGATCCTCGTCGTCACCACCCCGCAGCTCGCCGCGCAGGAGGTCGCCGAGCGCGCCGGGTCGATCGCGCTGCAGACCCACCAGCGGATCGCCGGCGTGGTCGAGAACATGAGCTACCTCGAGTGCCCGCACTGCGACGAGAGGATCGACGTCTTCGGCTCCGGCGGCGGGCAGGCCGTCGCGTCCTCGCTGACGACGCGGCTCGGCGCGCAGGTGCCGCTGCTCGGCCAGGTGCCCATCGACGTGCGCCTGCGCGAGGGCGGCGACAGCGGTCAGCCGCTGGTGCTGTCCGACCCGTCGGCGAGCGCGTCGAAGGTGATGCTGGACATCACCGAGGCGCTGGCCGGCAAGCCGCGCGGACTGGCCGGCATGAGCCTGGGCCTGTCCCCCGCCAAGCGCGCCTGAGGCCGGCCGGCGACTCAGCCGACGCGCGACTCAGCCAGCCGGCGACTCAGCTGGCCGGCGACTGGGTGCTTTCCCCAGCAGCATGATGCTGGGGACATCACCCAGAGGTGGCGTGGCGGGGCGGGCTGCTCAGGTGGTCTCGGGGTCCCAGGGGGCCGGCTCGCCGTCGGCCAGCGGGGCTCCCGCCCGGGTGCGCGGCCGACCCACGGCCGGGTCGAGGTCGTCGTCGTCGCTGAACAGGTGCTTCTGCACGAAGGTCCGCGGGTGCAGCGAGGCGAGGTCGACGTCGCCCAGCTCCGGACCGAGCTCGCTCTTGAGGTCGTCGGTCATGCCCTTGACGTAGAGCCGGAGCTTGCGCAACGACCGGCCGGCGTCGGCCGCCATCCCGGGCAGCCGGTCGGGCCCGAAGACGAAGAGCCCGAGCACGAGCAGGACGACGATCTCTCCCCACCCCAGGCTGTCGAACACCGGACCAGCGTAGGGCTCAGCGCCGCAGGTCCTGGAGCTCCACCGAGGCGGTGCGCTCCCGACCGTCGCGCAGGTAGGTCAGCTCGACCGTGTCGCCGACCTGGTTGCTGCGGATCGCCAGGATCAGCTCGTCGACGCTGGAGATCTCCTGCCCGTCGACCGCGACGATCAGGTCGCCGGGCTCGAGGCCGCCCCGCCCCGCCCCGCCTCCGGGGGTGAGCTCGCGGATCAGCGCGCCGTCCCGGTCCTCGCCGCTGACGGTCGTCGCCGAGACGCCGATCGACGGGTGCGTCGCGCGGCCGGTGCGGATGATCTCCTCCGCGACCGACCGGGCCTCGTCGATCGGGATCGCGAAGCCGACCCCGATCGAGCCGCCGGACTGCTCCCCGCCGAAGAGCCCGCCGCCGAGGGTGGCGATCGCGGAGTTGATGCCGATCACCTCGCCGCGGGCGTTGACGAGGGCGCCGCCGGAGTTGCCGGGGTTGATCGCCGCGTCGGTCTGGATGGCGTTGAAGAGCGGGTTGCGGCTGCCGTCCTCCGACGGCACGTCCACGGTGCGGTTCAGGGCGCTGACGATCCCGGTGGTGACGGTGCCGGACAGGCCGAGCGGCGAGCCGATCGCGATGACCGGGTCGCCGACCACCAGCGCCCGGGACTGGCCCAGCGAGGCGGCCGGCAGGTCGCGGTCGGTGCGCACCCGCAGCACGGCCAGATCGGTGACCGGGTCGCGCCCGACGATGTCGGCCGAGAGCTCGCCCTCCGCCGCGTCGAGCGTCACCGTGATCTGGCCGCCGCTCGCGGCGGACTCGACCACGTGGTTGTTGGTGAGGATGTAGCCGTCGCTCCGGATGATCACGCCGGACCCGGTGCCTCGCCCGCCCGCGCCCTGCACGGCGATGCTCACGGTGCTCTGCATGACCTTGGCGGCGATGCCGGCGACCGAGTCCGGCGCCCGGTCGACGGTGGCCGTGGTGCTGCCCCCGCCGCCGAGCGAGGCGCCGCTGTCGAGCAGCGAGCCGCCGTCGTCCCCGGTACGGGCGCCGACCACGCCGCCGAGCGCTCCCGCCACGAGCGCCGTCGCGAGGACCAGCGCGGCGGTGCCGAGGCCGCGGCGGTCCTTCTTCGGCGGCGGCGGGACGACCCCGCCGAGCGTGTCGGTCGGGTAGCCCCAGGCCTGCGCCCCGGACGGGAACGTCGCCTGCGTCGTCGGCCGGCTCCACGGGTCCACCGGGGGCGGCGGGGTGGGACCGGCCTGCGTGGCGGACGTGGTGCCGTACGCCGGCTGCTCGGTGGCGGGGGCGCCCCACTCGTCCTCGGCCGGGCGCGACCACCAGGGGCCGGGGGGCGGGGCGGCGGGGGTCTCGCGCGGGTCGGTCACGGGTCCTCCGGGGGAAGGTGCGGGGTCGGGCGTCGGAGCCAGTCTTCCCCGCCGGGTGTGAAGTCCTCGTCAAGCGTCAGCCGAACGGGTTCAGCATCCCCCCGATGCGCTCCAGCCCGCGACTCAGCCGGGCTCGCACGCCCGACCCAGGGGCCTCGTCGCGCGGCAGGGCGGCCACGACCGCCTGCACCGCGGGGTCGGGGGCGTCCGACACCAGCGTCCAGACGACGCCTCCGCCCGACCACACGACGCGCTCAGGAGCCGCCCGGTGGATCCACACCGGCCGGCCGCCGACAGACTCGCGGGCGAAGCCGGCGAAGGTCGCCGTCCCGAGCCGCCCCTCCTGGGCGAACAGGGACAGCGTCGACAGCCCGTCGGTGTAGGCGAGGTGCAGCACCTCCCCGTCGCGCCGGGTCTCGAAGAGCCGGAACCCCTCGGGCAGCCGCTCGGGGACGTGCCAGCCGGCGGACCGCAGGTGCGCGACCGCCGCTGCCGAGGGCCGCTCGGCGCCGGTCCGCGCGGCCATCGCCAGCACCGGCGCGTCCGGGGACGACGGCGACACCGACAGGTCGAGGAAGGCGCTGCTGCGCACCCGCCGCCCCGCGTCGTAGACCTCGCGCCGCAGCAGCACCCCGGTCTCCCGGTCCACCCAGAAGCGCCCGGCGAGCGCGCCGTCCGCTCGCCGCGCCTCGACGATCGTCGCGCTGCGCCCGGCGCAGCGGCCGGTGCCGGAGACGGCGAGGGAGTAGGAGTCGGCCAGCCGGGCGAGCATCCGCGGGTCCAGGACGGCCCCGGCGGCGCTGGTGCCGTCGGTGGCCACCGACCCGCGCACCGGGTCGTGCTCGAGGTCGACCAGCGCGCTCCACGAGGTGCCGGGGCGCCAGGTCGCGACGTACTGGGTGCCGGAGTAGGTCAGCCGCCGGCCGGCCTGCGCGGCCCGCTCGAGCAGCGCGACGGCGTGCGCCTCGGCGATCTCCGGGGCCTCGCGACCGGGATCGACCGCGGCGAGCGCCGGCATCCCGGCGAGCGCGACCCCCGCGCCGACCGCCACGACCAGCAGCCGGCGCAGGCTCACCGCCCGCTCACCCCTGCGCGGACGGCTCGTGGCAGCTCGCTGGTGGTGTCGACGTGCTGCACCACGAAGGAGTCGGTGGCCGGGTCGACCGCGGTGGTCGGGGTCCGCGGCGGGCTGCCGAGCGCGATCGCGACCACGCCCAGCGCGGCGACGGCGGAGCCGACCGCGGTACGACGCCGCAGCCCGCGGCGACGGCCTGCCGGTCGGCCGGCGCGCGGTCCGGAGGGGGCGCGCAGGGTGACCGGTCCGGCCGGGCGGAGCGGTCCGCGGGCGGCCCGGTCGGTGCCGGGCACCGGCAGCGCGAGCAGCCGGGCGGAGAGGTCGGGAGGGGGTGCGGGGGTGCTGGCGAGCGCAGCGAGGGAGGCCTTCACCCGGCGCTGCGCCTCGACCTCGGCGCGGCACGGGGAGCACTCCAGCAGGTGTCGCTGCGCCTTCTCCCGGGCGGCGTGACCGAGCTCGCCGTCGACGAGCGCGGCGGCCAGCTCGCCCAGGTGTGTCACGGCTGGTCCTGCGCCGGCGCGCGGTGGGCGAGGGCGGCGCGGAGCTGGGAGCGCCCGCGGTGGATGCGGCTGCGCACGGTCCCGATCTTGATCCCCAGCGTCGCGGCGATCTCCTCGTACGACAGGCCCTCCAGGTCGCACAGCACGACGGCAGCGCGGAAGTCCGGCGGCAGCGCGTCGAGGGCGGCCTGCACGTCGGTGTCGAAGTGCGTGTCGTCGTAGACCTGGGCGGGGCCGGCCGCGGGCGACACCAGGCGCTCCGCGTCGTCGGGCAGCGCGTCGAAGCGGATGCGCGCCTTCCGGCGGACCGTGTCGAGGAACAGGTTGGTCGTGATCCGGTGCAGCCAGCCCTCGAAGGTGCCGGGGGTGTAGCTCGACAGCGACCGGAACACCCGGACGAAGACCTCCTGGGTGAGGTCCTCGGCGTCGTGCGGGTTGCCGGTCAGCCGGTAGGCGAGGCGGTAGACCCGCGCGGAGTGCGCACGGACGACCTCGTCCCAGGTGGGCGGAGCCCAGGGGAGGTCGGTGTCCACCACGCCTCCCGGGAGCTCAGGGACCCGCTCGAGCAGGTCCGCTCCTGACATGGTGCCCATCCTCCGCGTGAAGCGCACGTGAAGCGGCCGCCGACTGGTGGCCGTCATCCGGGGTCAACGCGTGCAGCCCCTGGGGGGTTCCCCGTTAGGCTGCCGCCGAGCTCGTCAGCCACAAGCAGCTCGTCACCCCCAACACGGAGGCCGTCATCGAGTCGGGCAGCACGACCAAGGGCAAGGGTCCGCTGGAGGGTGCAGCGGTGGCGGAGTGGCTCGCCGGCTGGCAGCCCGAGGAGCCACCGCTGCTGGCGGCGCGGCAGCGCGCGGCGGAGGTCGGGGTGGGCGCGGTCGACCCCGCGACCGGGCAGGCGCTGCGGCTGCTGGCCGCTGCCGCGACGGCCAAGGCCGTCGTGGAGCTGGGCACCGGCGCGGGCGTGTCCTCGCTGTGGCTGCTGTCCGGGATGCGCGAGAGCGGCATCCTCACCTCGGTCGACGCCGAGAGCGAGCACCAGCGGCTCGCCAAGACCTCCCTCGCCGAGGCCGGCATCCCGACCGGGCGGGCCAGGCTGATCCACGGTCGCGCGCTGGAGGTGCTGCCCCGGCTGTCGGACGCGGCGTACGACCTGCTGTTCTGCGACGCCAACCGCGCCGAGAACCCGGACTACCTCAACGCCGCTGCCCGGCTGCTGCGGCCAGGTGGGCTGGTCGTCTTCGCCGGGGCGCTCGCGGGCGGGCGGGTCGCGGAGAGCTCGGCGCGCGACGCGGACACGGTCGCGCTGCGGGAGTTCGCCAAGGCGCTGCGCGACGACCCGCGGTTCGTGGCGGGTGCGGTGCCGGTCGGCACGGGCCTGCTGGTGGCGGCCCGCGTCGTCAGCTGAGGGCTACCTCGTCAGGGGGCCGTCGGCGCCGACGGCGACGCCGACCAGCTCCCACTCCTGGATGATGTCCGGGCCGTTGCCGAGCAGCTGCGTCACGGCGGACGGGTTCGCCCGGAACTCCTCCAGGAACGCCTCCCGCGCCTCGGCGGTCGACCAGACGTAGACGCCGCTGAAGAAGCCCCGCTCGGCCAGCTGCCAGGTCTTCTGCACCAGCCCGGGCATGTCCGTGAAGCGCGGGATCGAGGTGTCGCGCACGTAGTCGCGGAGCTTCTCCTCGGTGCCGGCGGGCGTGCCCATCAGCGACCAGCGGACGGTGAGGCCGTACATCAGGCGCTCCTCCTCGATCGGCGTCCGGTGCTGAGCTCGCTGAGCCAGGCCGTCAGCAGGCGCACGCCGTAGCCGGTGCCGCCCTTGGTCTTCTCGTCCTCGTCCCCGCCGGCCATGGCGGGCCCCGCGATGTCGAGGTGCGCCCAGGGGCGGCCGCCGGTGAACTCGCGCAGGAAGAGCGCAGCGGTGATCGAGCCGCCCTGGAGCTTGAGCGTGGGCCGGCCGATGTTGCGCAGGTCGGCGATCGGCGAGTCGAGCGCCGGCCGGTAGTCCTCGACGAGCGGCATCCGCCACAGCGGCTCGCCGGACGCGTCCGCGGCCTGCTCCAGCTGCCGCGCCAGCGCGTCGTCGTTCGTGAAGAGCCCGGCGTGCCGCTTGCCGAGCGCGACCGGCATCGCGCCGGTGAGGGTGGCGACGTCGACGATGACGTCGGCCTTGAGGTCCTTGGCGGCGTACGCGATGGCGTCGGCCAGCACCAGGCGTCCCTCGGCGTCGGTGTTGAGCACCTCGACGGTCCGCCCTCCGTACTGCGTGAGGACGTCCCCGGGGCGCTGCGCGGTGCCGGAGGGCATGTTCTCCGCGGCCGCGGCGAGCGCGGTCACCTTGACCTTCAGCTTCAGGTCGGCCACCGCGCGGAGCGTCGCGAGCACGGCGGCGGCGCCGCCCATGTCCATCTTCATGTCCAGCATGCCGGCGTTCGGCTTGAGCGACAGGCCGCCCGTGTCGAACGTGATGCCCTTGCCGACCAGCACGACGTGGGTCGAGCCGCCGCCGTCGTAGGTCGCCGCGATCAGGCGCGGCGGCCGGGTCGACCCCTGCCCGACGCCGAGGATGCCGCCGAAGCCCTTGGCCTTGAGCTGCTTCTCGTCGAGGACGGTGACGTCGAGGTCCCTCAGCAGGTCCTTGGCCGCTCCCGCGAGCCACTCCGGGCTCTTCTCGAGCGACGGGGTGTTGACCAGGTCGCGGGCGGCAGCGGTGGCCTGCGCCAGGTCGGTCGCTCGATGCAGGACCGCCTTGTCCTTGGGCCCCACCAGGGTGATGGTGGCGAGCGCGCGGGCCTTGGGCTCGGCCTTGCGGCTGAAGGAGTACGACCCGAGCAGCAGCCCCTCGACCAGCGCCGCCAGGCCGGCCTCGTCCGGCAGGGCCTGCCGGAGGTCGACCGCCAGGCTCGCTGCGTCCTTGCAGCGCCGGGCCAGCGCGGCGCCGGCCTTGCGCAGGTCGGCGGGGCTGCCCTCGCCGGTGCCGACGAGCAGCACCCGCTCGAGCAGCCCGTCACCCGGGGTCGGGATGCTCACCAGCTCGCCCGCCCCGCCCTTGGCCTTCTCGCGCTCGAGCAGCCCGGTGGCGTCCACCGGGGTCTCACCGGTGAGCTCGGCCGCGCCGTCCACCGCCCGGGTCGGGACGGCCACCACCGCCGCCTCCGGCACGTCGGCAGCCAGGCCGACCTGCGGGAGGGCGACGCCGGGGAAGCGGGTTCTGCGGGCGGGCGGCACGCTAGGCGAGGACCGCGTTGAGCGCGTCGGCGAGCTCCTTGACCTCGTCGGCGTTCAGCTCGACGACGAGCCGGCCGCCACCCTCGAGCGGGACGCGCATGACGATGCCGCGACCCTCCTTGGTGACCTCCATCGGGCCGTCACCGGTCCGTGGCTTCATGGCCGCCATTGGCCAACCTCCAACGTCGTTCCGTGCACCGCCCCGGGACCGGGGACGGTGGAGGTACCAGTGTCCCTGATGCCGCGCTCGGCACCGGAACCGGGGCGTGCGATTCTTCCCTCTCTCCCCCGTCTGGAAGGGCTTCGACGTGTCTGACACGGTCCTGCTCGAGCGCTCCGGCGCGGTCGCGACCATCACGCTCAACCGTCCCGAGGGCATGAACGCCCTGGTGGTGGAGGCCAAGGAGGCGCTGCTCTCGGCGGTGACCTCGGTCCGCGACGACCCGTCGGTGCGCGCCCTCGTGCTCACCGGCAGCGGCCGCGCCTTCTGCGTGGGCCAGGACCTGCGCGAGCACGCCGCCCTGCTCGAGGCGGGCGACCCGGCGCCGCTGTCGACGGTCCGCGACCACTACAACCCGGTCGTCACGATCCTGTCCCAGCTGCCGATCCCGACGATCGCGGCGATCAACGGGACGGCGGCGGGGGCGGGCCTCGGGCTGG